>DASQGM010000089.1:0-9623 GCA_035632615.1 bacterium
TTAGAGGACTCCGCGCGGTTTCTGTTTTTGTGGGGCGATTCACCGCACGGACGCGGCCGCATTCAACAAAGGGGGACGTGATCATGGTGCGCCAGACGACGCCTGTAGCGAGGCCGGGGACCGCCGCGACGACGAAGCGGATGCGCGGAGGCCAGGCGCTTATCGAGTGCCTCCACCGGGCGGGCGTTGAGGTCATCTTCGGCCACCCTGGCGGGGCGGCGCTTCCGCTGTATGATTCGCTCTACGACGCAGGGGCCATCCGTCACGTCCTCGTCCGGCACGAGCAGGTCGCCGCGCACGCGGCGACCGGCTATCATCGCGTCACCGGCAAGGTCGGCGTGTGTATGGCGACGTCCGGCCCGGGTGCGACGAACCTGATCACGGGCATCACCGATGCGATGATGGACTCCGCAGGGATCGTCGCGATCACCGGTCAGGTCAACACGCATGCGATCGGGACCGACGCGTTCCAGGAGGCGGACGTCATGGGCATCACGATGCCCGTGACCAAGCACAACACCCTGGTGCAGAAGGCCTCCGACCTGCCGCGCGCGGTCCTCCAGGCGTTTCTGATCGCGAGCAGCGGGCGGCCGGGACCGGTCCTCGTCGACATCCCGCGCGACATTGCGTTGGCCGAAGCGGAGTTCGAGTTCCCCGAACAGGTGACGCTGCGCAGCGGCAAAGTTCCGCCCGCCGTGCCGAGCCCCAACCAGATCGCTGCGGCGGCGGCGTTGCTGAGCCAAGCATCGCGACCGATCGTCTACGCCGGCGGCGGCGTGATCACGAGCAACGCCGCGCCCGAGCTCACGGCGTTCGCGCGCCGGACGCGGATCCCGGTGACGACGACGCTCATGGGCAAAGGCGCGTTTCCCGAGACCGATCCGTTGTCGCTCGGGATGCTCGGGATGCACGGTACCGCGTACGCCAACTACGCCATCAACGCGGCGGACGTGATCCTGGCAGTCGGCGTACGGTTCGACGACCGGGTGACCGGGCGTCTCAGCGACTTCGCGCCCGAGGCGCGGTTCATCCACATCGACATCGACCCGGCGGAGATCGGCAAGAACAAGCCGGCGCACGTGCCGATCGTGGGGGACGCCAAGGAGGCGCTGCGTGTCCTGAACGGCCAGGTGGCCCCACCCGCGTGCGAGGCGTGGCACCGGCAGGTCGCCGAGTGGAAGGCGCGGTACCCGCTCCGCTACCGCCAGACCGGCGACGTCATCAAACCGCAGTTCGCGATCGAGGAGCTGTACCGGTTGACCGAGGGCAAGGCGATCGTCGTCACCGACGTGGGGCAACACCAGATGTGGGCCGCCCAGTTCTATCTGACCACGGAGCCGCGGATGTGGCTCTCTTCCGGCGGGCTGGGGACGATGGGGTACGGCTTCCCCGCGGCGCTCGGGGCCCAGGTGGGCCGGCCCGACGCCCTCGTCTGCGCGATCGTCGGCGACGGCAGCTTCCAGATGACGCTGCAGGATCTCGCCACCGCCGTCGAGTGCGGGCTGCCGCTCAAGATCTACATCCTCGACAACCAGTCGCTGGGGATGGTCCGTCAGTGGCAGCAGCTCTTCTACCAGGAGCGGTATTCCCACGTGTTCCTGAAGAACCCGGACTTCGCGAAGTTGGCCGAGGCGTACGGTGCCGTCGGGATCAACGTCCGGCGCACGGACGAGCTGCGGCCCGCGCTGCAGCGTTCGCTCGAGATCACCGACCGGCCGTGTCTCGTCGCGATCTCCGTGGACCCCGAGGAGAACTGCTATCCCATGATCCCGTCGGGGCAGTCGGTCAAGGAGATGATCGTCGAAGATGACCGGGTCCGTGATTGAGCTGTTGTCGGAGCCGTCGCCGACGTTCCGGCGGGACGCGATGAAGCACACGATCTCGGTGCTCGTGGACAACTCGCCGGGCGTCCTCATGAAGGTCGCCGGACTGTTCCGGCGTCGCGGATACAACATCCACAGCCTGGCGGTCGGCGTCACCGAGCAGGCGGCCGTGTCGCGGATGATCATCCGCGTCGAGGGCGCGCCGGAGATCCTCGAGCAGATCATCAAACAGCTCAACAAGCTCATGGAAGTCATCAAGGTCAACGATGTGACGGGCTTCAACACGGTGGACCGGGAGCTGGCGCTGATCAAACTCAACGCGACGCCGACGACCCGGATGGAGATCATGGAGATCAGCAACGTCTTTCGCGCCAACGTCGTGGACCTCACCGAGAAGACGATGACGCTGGAGGTCACGGGGCGCTCCGACAAGATCGATGCGATCATGTCGTTGCTGCACAAGTACGGTATCCGCGAGATGGTGCGAACCGGTCAGGTCACGCTGGTCCGCGGCATCCAGCCCACCTAGGAGGCCACAGGCGATGCCCGCAAAGATCTACTACGAGCAGGACGCTAACCTGAACGTGCTCCGTGGCAAGCGCGTCGCGGTGATCGGCTACGGCAGCCAGGGACACGCCCAAGCCCAGAACCTGCACGACAGCGGCGTGTCGGTGGTCGTCGGCCTGTACCGGGGCAGCCGGTCGTGGGACCAGGTCGTGGCCGACGGGCTCGAGGTCGCCACGGTCCCGGAGGCGGCGGCCGCCGCGGACATCGTTCAGGTGCTGATCCCGGACGAGATCCAATCCCGCGTGTACCAGGAAGAGATTCGGCCGCATCTCCGCAAGGGGAAGGCGCTCGGCGTCTCGCACGGCTTCAGCATCCACTTCCACCAGATCGTGCCGCCGCCCGACGTGGACGTGTTCATGATCGCGCCGAAGAGCCCCGGGCACCTCCTGCGCCGGATGTACGTCGAGGGCAAAGGAGTGCCGTCGCTGCTGGCGATCCACCAGGATCCGAGCGGCAAGGCCAAAGCCGTCGCGCTGGCGTACGCACACGGCATCGGCAGCCTCCGCGCGGGCGTGATCGAGACGACGTTCCGCGAGGAAACCGAGAGCGATCTGTTCGGCGAGCAGACGGTGCTGTGCGGCGGCATCTCGGAGCTGATCAAGGCGGGGTACGAGACGCTCGTCGCGGCGGGGTACGCGCCGGAGATCGCATACTTCGAGTGCCTCCACGAGATGAAACTGATCGTGGACCTGATCTACGAAGGCGGGCTCGGCCTCATGCGCTATTCGGTGAGCAACACCGCCAAGTTCGGCGACTTCACGCGCGGCCGGCGGATCGTCACCGAGGAGACTCGGGCCGAGATGCGCCGGATCCTCGGCGAGATCCAGAGCGGGGCGTTCGCCAAGGAGTGGATCCTCGAGAACCAGGCCGGGCGGCCGATGTTCTCGGCGCGCTACCAGCAGGAGACCCAGCACCCGATCGAGGAGATCGGCGCGCAGCTCCGGGCGATGATGCCGTGGCTCAAGCGCGACCTCGGCGCGGGCGCGCCCGCGGCCCCCAAGAAGGCGGAGGCGAAGGCCAAGCGGTAGACGGGACCGCCCGGGCCGCTCCGTGCGGCCCGGGCCCGGCGGCGGGAAGGGCCCGCCGCACGGGAACGCGTCGGTGGAGCCCGGACGGGCGACCCCTGTCCGGCGCGACCCCCGGTCGCGAACGATGGAGGGCGGGCGATGAGCGAGACGATCCGGATCTTCGCCACGACGCTGCGCGACGGCGAGCAGTCACCCGGATTCACGATGAACACGCAGGAAAAGCTTGAGGTCGCTCGTTCGTTGGCCGCGATGCGCGTGGACATCATCGAGGCGGGCTTCCCCATCAGCAGCCCGGGGGACCTGGAGGGGGTCCGGCTCGTCGCGCGCGAGGTCCGGGGGCCCGTGATCGCCGCCCTCGCCCGCGCCAACCGCCAGGACGTCGACGCGGCGGCGGCCGGGGTGCGGGACGCCGAGCGGCCTCGGATCCACGTGTTCCTCGCCACGTCGCCGATCCATATGGAGCACAAGCTCCGCATGACGCCCGACACGGTGTACGAGGCGTCCGTCGAGGCCGTCCGGTACGCTCGGACGTTCACCGACGACGTCGAGTTCTCGGCGGAGGACGGCAGCCGCTCCGATCCGGAGTTTCTGTGCCGCGTGCTCGAGGGCGTGATCCGCGCGGGCGCGTCGACGATCAACGTGCCGGACACCGTGGGGTACGCCACGCCCGAGGAGTACGCCAATCTCTTCCGCCTGCTGATGGAGAAAGTCCCGAACAGCGATCGCGTGATCTGGAGCGCGCACTGTCACGACGATCTCGGGCTGGCCGTGGCCAACTCGCTCGCCGCGATTCAGGCGGGGGCCCGGCAGATCGAGTGCACGATCAACGGCATCGGCGAGCGCGCCGGCAACGCGTCGCTCGAGGAAGTCGTGATGGCGCTGCATACGCGGCGGAACTACTATGGGCTCGAGACGGGTCTGGACACGACCAAGATCTACCGGACCAGCCGGTTGATCAGCGCGATCTCGGGCGTGCCCGTCCAGCCGAACAAGGCGGTGGTCGGGGACAACGCGTTCGCACACGAAGCCGGGATCCACCAACACGGCGTGCTGATGAACCGCGCGACCTACGAGATCATGACCCCGGAGACGATCGGGATCCCGAGTAACAAGCTGGTGCTGGGCAAGCACTCCGGCCGGCACGCGTTCAAGAAGCACCTGGAGGACAACGGGGTGCGGCTCTCCGACGACGAACTGCGCCGCGCGTTCCAAGAGTTCAAGGTGCTGTGCGACAAGAAGAAGCAGGTCTCGATCGAGGACATCCTGTCGCTCGTCGACACCGAGTTGCGCAGCGCCCCCCAGACGTACGCGCTGCGGGCGTTCCACGTGTCCACGAGCAGCACCCTGCCGCCGATGGCGTCCGTGACCCTCGTGCGGGGCCAGGAGCTGTTCACGCAGGAGGCGTCCGGCGACGGCCCGGTCGACGCGATGTACAATGCGGTCAACAAGATCGTCGGCCTCGACCCGTCGCTGGCCGACTACGCGATCAAGGCGATCACCGGCGGCACCGACGCGATGGGCGAGGCCACGGTTAAGGTCCGCGACGGGGATGGCCTGTTCGTCGGGCGGGGCACCAGCACCGACGTGCTGGAGGCGAGCGCGCGGGCGTACCTGGCCGCGGTCAACAAGATCATCTACGAGCGGCAGCACTGGATGACCAACACCTACGGCTAGTCCGCGACCAGGCGCAGGCCGGGCGGACGGCCCGTCCGCCCGGTGGCGAGGAGGACCGCTCATGCCCCACCCGGCCCGTATTGCGCTCTACGACACCACCCTGCGCGACGGCACGCAGGGGGCGGGGATCACGCTGTCGGCCGAAGACAAGCTGCGGATCGCGGAGCGGCTCGACGAGTTTGGCATCGATTATATAGAAGGCGGGTGGCCCGGGAGCAACCCGAGGGACCTCGAGTTCTTCGAGCGGGCGCGGGCCCGGACGTGGCGGCACGCCCGCCTGACCGCGTTCGGGAGCACGCGCCGGGCCGGGATCGCGCCGGAGGAGGACGAGAACCTCCGGCTCATCGTGGCGGCCCGGACGCCCGTCGCGGCGTTGTTCGGGAAGTCATGGGACCTGCACGTCCGGGAGGCGTTGCGCACGACCCCGGAGGAGAACCTCCGGATGATCGAAGACTCCGTGCGCTTCCTCAGGGACCGCGGCCTCGAGGTCGTCTACGACGCGGAGCACTACTTCGACGGGTGGAAGGCGCACCCGGAGTACGCCCTGGCGACGATCGTCGCGGCGCGGCGGGGGGGTGCCGCGGTCGTGGTGCTCTGCGACACAAACGGCGGCAGCCTGCCCGTCGAGATCCGCGCCGGCGTGGAGGCCGCCCGCGGCGTGGTGGACGGGCCGCTCGGGATCCACGCGCACAACGACGGTGAGCTCGGGGTGGCGAACACGCTCGTCGCCGTCCGGGCAGGCGCCGCGCACGTGCAGGGCACGATCAACGGCATCGGCGAGCGCTGCGGCAACGCGAACCTGGTCTCGATCATCCCAAACCTGCAGCTGAAGATGGGCTGCCGGTGCGTCCCCGACGCCTCGCTCGGCAGGCTCGGCGAGCTGGCGCGGTACGTCTCGGAGCTCGCGAACATGGCGCCCGACGAGTACCAGCCGTTCGTCGGGCGCAACGCGTTTGCCCACAAAGGAGGCGTCCACGTCAGCGCGGTGATGGCCCACCCCGCGCCCTACGAGCACATCCTGCCCGAGTCCGTCGGCAACCGGCGTCGCGTCGTGGTGAGCGACCTGTCCGGGCGGGCGAACGTCCTCTACAAGGCGCAGGAGATGGGCGTGGATCTCAGCAAGGACCGCCCTGAAACGCGGGAGATCCTCGCCGAGCTGAAGCGGTTGGAGCACGAGGGATTCCAGTTCGAGGGGGCGGAGGCGTCGTTCGAGCTGCTGATGCGGCGCACGCTCGGGCAGCACCGCCCGGCGTTTTCCCTCCTCGGCCTCCGGGTGCTGGCCGAGAAGCGCGGGGACGGCACGGGTGTGTCGGAAGCGAGCATCCGGGTGGCCGTGGACGGGCGGGAGGAGCACACCGCCGCCGAGGGCAACGGGCCGGTGCACGCCCTGGACCGCGCGCTCCGCAAGGCGCTTGAGCGCTTCTACCCGGAGATCGGACACGTGCGTCTCATCGACTACAAAGTGCGCGTGCTGAACGCCGACGCCGCGACCGCGGCGCGGGTCCGGGTGCTGATCCAGTCCACCGACGGCGTCCGGACGTGGGGGACGGTCGGCGTGTCGGAGAACGTCGTGGAGGCGTCGTGGCAGGCGCTCGTCGACAGCCTGGAGTACGTGCTCCTGGCCGCCGGCGGGCCTCGACCCCGCCTCAGTGTGGTCCGGTGAGCGGCCCGCAGGCGTGCCGGGTCGCGGTCGTTCCCGGCGACGGGATCGGCCGCGAGGTGATCGCCGAAGCGGTCCGGGTGTTGACGGAGGCGGGCCGGCGGTTTGAGATCCCCCTGTCGTTCGAGGAGGGGCTCGCGGGGGGTGCCGCGATCGACGCGAAGGGGCATCCGATTCCCCCCGAGACGGTGGAGTTGTGTCGCCGGTCGGACGCGATCCTGCTCGGCGCGTGCGGTGGGCCGAAGTGGGATCGGGGGCCGGCGCACCTGCGGCCCGAGCAGGCGCTGTTCACGCTGCGCAAGACGTTCCAGCTCTACGCCAACCTCCGCCCGGCCACGGTCTCGTCGCCGTTGCTGGGCGCCTCGCCGCTCCGCCGCGAGGTCGTCGAGGGAACGGACTTCCTGATCGTGCGGGAACTCTGCGGCGGGCTGTACTACGGCACGCAGTCGCGCACCGGCGAGGGCGAGCAGGCCGCAGCCATGGATACGCTGCCGTACTCGGCGCCGGAGATCCGGCGAGTGGTCAGGAAGGCCTGTGAGATCGCGCGCCTGCGGCCGCGACGCAAAGTGACGTCCGTCGACAAGGCCAACGTACTCGAGACGTCCCGGCTGTGGCGCGAGGTCGCGACGGAGACCGCGCGCGAGTTCCCCGACCTCGTGTTCGAACACATGCTGGTGGACAACGCGGCGCTGCAGCTGGTGCGCGATCCCCGGCAGTTCGACGTCATCGTGACCGAGAACACATTCGGGGATATCCTGAGCGACGAGGCGGCCGGCGTGATCGGGTCGCTCGGCCTGATGCCGTCCGCGAGCCTCGGGGAGCGCGCCCCCGGCCTCTTCGAGCCGGTGCACGGAACCGCGCCCGACATCGCCGGCAAGGGAATCGCGAACCCGCTCGCTGCGATTCTGACCGGTGCGCTGCTGCTCCGGTACGGCGCCGGCCACGAAGCCTCCGCCGCGGCGATCGAAGGCGCGGTGACGCGCGCGCTTGCGGACGGATGCCGTACCGGGGACATGGCCGGTGCGACGCCCGCGCTCGGGACCCGGGCCATGACCGACGCCGTCCTCGCCAAGCTCGCCTAGACAGGCGCGTTTCACGTCGTGCTCCCGCCCGTCCTCCGCCGCGGCAGTGTCTTCGACCGCACGCGTGGAATACTGTTCCGGTTGGCCGGATCACCGGGCGCAAGTGGGGGAGGGGACGCGATGCGGATTCTCGTGATGGGCACCGGCGGTCTCGGCGGGTACTTTGGCGGGCTGCTTGCCCGCGCCGGCGAGGACGTGACGTTCGTGGCCCGGGGCGCCCACCTCCGCGCACTCGTCGAGCACGGGCTCCGGGTGCGCAGCGTCGACGGTGACTTCGCACTGCCGGTGCGCGCCGTCGAGCGGCCGTCGGACGCGGGATCGGTGGACCTGGTGCTGTTCGCCGTCAAGACATACGACGTCGACGGCGCGGGCGAGGCGATCCGTCCGGCGGTCGGGCGCGAGACGGCGGTCCTCTGCCTGCAGAACGGGGTGGACACGGAGGACCGGTTGACCGCGATGCTGGGGCGCGGGCCGGTGGTGGGCGGCGTAACGTACGTCGCGGGCGCGATCGAGGCGCCCGGCGTGATCCGGCACACCGGCTTGCCCGGGGACATCATCTTCGGCGAGATGGACGGCACGGTCACGCCGCGCGTCCGGGCGATCGACGCGGCGCTCTCGCGCGCCGGGATCAAGAGCCAGGTGACCGCGGAAATCGTGCGCGTGCTGTGGGAGAAGTTCGTGTTCATCTGCGCCGCCGGCGGGATGACCGCCCTCACCCGGGTCGTCCTCGGCGAAGTCTGGGACCACGCAGAGTCCCACGAGATGTTCCGCGGCCTGATGGAGGAGACGGCCGCGGTCGGCCGCGCCCGCGGCATTCGCCTCGACGGGGTCGTTGAGCGACAGATGGCGTTTGTCGACGAGCTCGTGCACGGGTCCGGATACCACACCCGCGCCTCGTTGTATCACGATCTCGCGGCGGGGAAACGGATGGAGCTGGACGCGCTGTGCGGGGCGGTTGTGCGCATGGGGAGCGAGGCCGGCGTGCCGACGCCGCTGAGCTTCGCGGTCGTCGCTGCGCTGCGACCGCACGAGCGGCGCGCTGCGGCCGGCGCGGGGCGCTAGCGTCGTGCCGCCCTTGCAAACAGGCGCGTCCGGGGCATACAATACGCCTGTCGTGCGCATGAGCCATCCTTCGTGAGAATCCCCGCAACCGTGACCCCAGATCAAGCCGTGGCGATTGCGGTCGCCTTGTGCTACGGGCTCGCGGTGGCGGCGGTCGTCGGCCGCGGGCATCTTCGCAAACCGTGGTTCTTCGTCGCGTTTGTCGTCGGCGCGATCGTGTTCTGGGTTGCCGCGCTTCTCGTTGATCCGATCCAGGCGCTCGTCGCGTACCTCTTCGGTTGGGACATCGGCGCGTACAGTACCAGCATCGGCGTCGGTCTAGTCGGCGCGTTGATCGCCGCGACGATCAATGAGATCTTCAAGCTGGCGGTGACGCTGCCCACGCTGTCTCGAGGGGGCGAGGAGGCCGACGCCGCCGCGTTCGGCGCTGCGGTCGGTGCCGGATTCGGCGCGGTCGGCGCCTTTCAGGTGATGGGGCTCGCGTTGGTGGCTCGCACGCTCCATATGGGCGCGCCCGACAACCTCGTGACCCCGCTCGTACAGCAGTTCGGGTTCGTCGCCGCGAACGGCGCGTCGACGGCGCTGGCGGCTTACGGGGCGACCCATGGCCGGCTCGGCGCCTACCTGGGCGCCGCGGTGCTCTACCAGACGGTGTACAGCGTGCTCGGCCTGTTGTTCGCGCTCGAGGTGTACACGCTCCCGGTGTGGACGATGCTCGTTGTCGCGG
>DASQGM010000090.1:0-1536 GCA_035632615.1 bacterium
GAAAGCCTGCAGTGAGGGATCCAGCTCACGTTCCCGCGTAGCCGCGGCATCGAGCCGGACATCGGAGGCGCGTCGATGTATCTCCGGAGACCGGTCCTCCGCGCGACCGCGCGCGTCACCGTCACGCCTGACGGGATCCCATCAGCTTCGGCACGAGCAGCGCGACCGCGACCGCGGGTATGTAGTGAATCACAGTGTCGGCCGGGAGCAACGCGGTCGGGAAATGCCGGATGCCAAAGTGGCCCATCCCGACGAGCGCGGCCAGTTGCCGGATCGGCACGATGAGCCCTTCGACGGGGACGCCGAGGCGCGGTCCGTGCCCGGCGGGCATCGGGAGGAACGCGACCATCGCGCTGTCGAGCGTAGCGATCGCGAGGCTTAGCGCCCACAGCGCGCGGACGGGTCGGACGGAGATCCGGACCAGGACTGCGTAGAGCAGCCCCCCGGCGATGCCGGCCGCAAAGGCCGACCACGCGGTCTCCGCCGGTTCCGGATAGCGGGCGCCCATCAACAGCTGCGCCGCCACGCTGGCCGCCGCCGCAACGAGGCCTGCGCCGGTGCCGGCGAGCAGTGGGGCGAGACCTGTCCGCATCGTAGTACCGACTGCCTGATCTTGCATCACATTCAATCACCTCCGGGGCAACACGCCCGTATTCGCGGCCGGCGGCCGCACGCAGTGGACTGCACCGTCAGCCCAGGGCGGCGCCGTGAAGACGTTGTGACGGGGAGACGAATCTCTCGTGAATCCCGTGCGCGGTGCCGCCCGTCTCCACCCTACCAGGCGCAGATGACACGCCCATGACAGAGGACGGCGCGCCGGCTACGCGGGACGCGCGGTGCAGGCGGGCACGCGCGCGCTCAGCATCAAATGAACCCGCGTCGGGATCGCCAGGTTGCCCGGACGGTGCGCCGCGAGGGGAGACCGGACGGCGCACCCGTCGATGGTGCGGCTACACTCCCAGAAGCCGCGCCGCGTTGCCGCCCAGGATCCCCGCCTTGACGTTGTCCGCCACCGGCAGGGCGCGGAGGCTCTCCAGCATCTTCGGAATGCTACCGATCTGATGAGGGTAGTCGCTGCCGGCGAGGAGGTGGTCGGCGCCCGCGAACTCGATCGCGAGACGCAGCGCGTTCGTGTCGAAGTTGACGGTGTCGTACCAGCACTGGGCCTTAAGGTACTCGCTCGGCGACTTCCGGATGTGCTGCCGGCATTCCCGGAACGCCTCGTACCCACGGTCGAGTCGCTCGGCCAGGTACGGGATCGTGCCGCCCAGGTGGCTGAGCACCCACCGGATCCGCGGGAAGCGTTCGAGCACGCCCGCGAAGACCAGATGGGCGGCGGCGAGCGTCGTGTCCAGGAGGAACCCCACGAGCGGCATCAACCAGTATTCGGTCATCGCCTCCACCCCCACCGGGGACGTGGGGTGGATGTGCAGGATCGCGCCGCGATCGTTGGCCACCTCGTACAGCGGCCAGAACCGCCGGTCGGCCAGCGCGACGCCGTTCACGTTGCTGAACAGCATCGCGCCGCGAAACCCG
>DASQGM010000091.1:0-5366 GCA_035632615.1 bacterium
GGTCCTTGCGGGCGTTCTCGCCTCCTTCTCGCAGCGCTGACAGTGTCGAGTGGTGACCAACGAGGAGGAAGGATGAAATATGGTCGTGAGCGCGAGGGCCATTGGCGCTACCTCTGACACGCTAGGTCTGGTCGCCCGGGCGCTTCTTCCGTTGCGCGTCGAGCGCCTCGAACACCCGCTCCGGCGCCATCGGGAGTTCGACCAGCCGGACGCCCGCGGCATCCCAGATGGCGCTGGCGATCGCTGCTGGCGGAGGGCCGGTGGGCGGCTCGCCGATCCCCCGCGCGCTGAACGGTCCTTTGCCTTCGCCGGACTCGACCACCACGGGTTGTACATCGGGCACGTCCATCGCCGTGGGCATGAGGTAGCTCGCGAACAGCGTGGTCAGGTTGGTGCCGGCGTCGAGCGCGATCTCCTCCATGAGCGCCTGCCCGGCTCCCATGACGGCGCCGCCCTGGATCTGGCCTTCGACACTTTGGGGGTGGATGGCGCGCCCGACGTCGTGGCACGCCGCGTGCTTGAGCAGCGTGACGGCCCCCGTCTCCACGTCGACTTCCACCTCGACGGCGTGGCACCCGAACGTGTAGTCAGGAAAGGTCTTGCCCTGTCCCGTCTCGAGGTCGATCGGCGGAGCGTGCTCGCCGTGAAACGTCGACAGGTGTGCCGTGGGAACACCGCGGCGGGCGCACTCCGTGACCACGCGGGCGAGCGCAATCCTCCGCTCCGGGCTGCCGACTACGCTGGCGTGGTCGTCGGCGAACTGTACGTCCGCCGCCGCGGCCTCGAGCGCCGAAGCGGCGACAGGCACCATCATCGCCCGAAGTTCCCGCGCGGTGTTCGCGACGGCGTTGCCGGACATGTAGAGTTGCCGGGTGGCGAACGTGCCGCCGGCGAGCGGAGTGAGCGCGCTGTCGCCGATATGCACGGCGATGCGGCCTGGTGAGACGCCCAGGATTTCCGCCGCGATCTGCGCCAGCGACGCGGCCTGGCCGCCGCCGAGGTCGGTCACCCCCGTGCGGAGCACCAGGGAGCCATCGGTCTCGAATCCCAACCACGCCTGCGCGCGATCCCGGAACCAGACCGTGCGGCCGTAGGGCTGGATGTTGCAGCCGATTCCCCGGCCCACCCTGGCCGCGGGGCCCGACGGCCGGCTCGGGTCGCCTAGCGCGGCGGTGGCGAGCGGGACCAGACCGGGCAGCGCGACGTGTGTCTCGATCGTCTCACCCGTGGCCAAGGAGTCGCCTTTTCGAAGGAAGTTCCGGGACCGGATCTTAACCGGCGACATGTGGAGCGCCTCGGCGAGGAGATCCATCTGCGACTCGTACGCAAAGGTGACCTGCATCGCGCCGAAGCCGCGCATGGCACTGGTCGGTACGTTGTTCGTGAATGCGGCGCGGGCGTCGATCTTGACGTGGGGAACGCGATACGGGCCGCACCCCGTGACCAGCGCGGCAAACAGCACCCGCGGTGAGAGCAGCGGGTAGGGGCCGGCGTCGGCCAGCAGGACGATCTCCTGCGCCACGAGGCGGCCGTCTTGGGTCGCGCCCGTCTTGTACCGCATGGTGAGGGGGTGGCGCTTGGGTCGGGCGAGCAGGGATTCCTGGCGGGTCCACAACATGCGCACCGGGCGTCCCGTCTTCCACGCGAGGAGGGCGACGTAGGGTTCCACGGTCATGTCTTCCTTGCCGCCGAACCCGCCACCGACGAAGGGCGCGATCATCCGCACCTTGTTGTGCGGGAGGCGGAGCATGTCGGCGATCTCGCGGAAGTGCTCGATGACCTGCGTCGCGGCGCGGATGTTCACGACCCCGTCCCCGTCCACCCACGCGACCCCCGCCTCGGGCTCCAGGTAGGCGTGGTCGACGCGCTGCGTTCGGTAGGTTCGCTCGACGACGACGTCCGCGTGGCGAAACCCGTCGTCAACATCTCCGCGTCGCAGCTTCCAGTGGATGAGGAGGTTCTCCCGGTCCGTATGGATGCGCGGCGCGTCCGTCGCGAGCGCCGCTTCCGCGTCGAAGATGCCGGGCAGCGGTTCATACTCTACCTCGATCGCCTCGAGGGCATCCTGCGCTTGGGCGTCCGATTCGGCGGCCACGAGCGCCACGGGCTCTCCCTGGTATCTCACGCGTTCCGCCGCGAGCACGGGAGTGTCAACGACGGTGAGGCCGACACCGGTCGGATCCTCGTGGATCGCGTTTGCGGGGAGGTCGTCCGCCGTCAGCACAGCCGACACGCCGGGGAGGGCGCGCGCCCGTTCGACCGCGATGCGACGGATCCGTGCCGTCGGGTAGACCGCCCGCAGAATGCGGCCGACCAGCATGCCCGGCAACCGCCAGTCGGCCGCGTACAGCGTCGTGCCGCGGACCTTATCGGCGGCGTCGAAGCGCGGGAGAGATCTGCCGATGATCCGGTAGGGTGTGGAGGGCGGGGTTGCCCGCGGTGTCCCTTGGGCCATCGTTACGCGCCCCCGTGCCGGCCGTCGTCTCTCGTCAGGACGCTCCGAGCCATCGCCCGAGCGGTAGGACCGCAACGCCGGCCGCCTCGAGCAGGCCCCGCAGCATCCGCACGGCCTGGTGCGAGGGCCCGTGGTCCCCGTGGAGGCAGATGGTGTCGACCTGGACCTCAAGCACCGCACCGTCCTCGGTGGGCAGGCGGTGATCCCGCACCGCGGCGACCGCGCGGCGACACATCGCGTCCGGGTCCGTCAGCATCGCGTTCCCGAGCCGCCGGCTGACCAGCGTGCCGTCGGCGTTGTAGCCGCGGTCCAGAAAGAACTCGCGCGCGACGCGCATGCCGGCGGCGTCGGCCTGGGCGCGGAGGCGGGAGTGGGGTGTGGCCACGACGATGAGGGTGGGATCGATCAGTTTGACCGCGGCCACGACGGCGGCCGCCACGGCATCATCGGCCTCTGCCACATTGTACAGCGCGCCGTGAGGCTTGACGTGCTGCAGCCGAAGTCCGTAGCTTTCCACCACACCCTTTGCGGCCGCGACCTGGAAGAGGACCATGTCCTCCACCTCGCGCGCAGTCATGTCCATCCGGCGCCGGCCGAAGCCCACGAGGTCCGGATAGCCCGGGTGCGCGCCAATCGCGACGCCGTGACGACGCAGCAGCTCGACCGTGCGCCGGATCGTTCCCGGATCGCTCGCGTGAAACCCGCAGGCGATGTGCGCGGATGTGAGGTGAGGCGTGATCTCGGGATCCCGCCCCATCGGCCAGGGGCCGAACGACTCACCCATATCCGCCGCGATATCCACGCAGACCGGTGCGCGTAACATTGCATCCGCCTCCGGGCGTTCGAGATGAGGGCTCAGTCGATCACGACGAGGAGGATGCTCGCCGCGGGCTGCCGTCGCCGTTCCCAGTCCATCCGCCCAGAGGGCGCGCGTCGGCCTACTGTTGCGCCGCGCCCTTGCCGGTCGGCTCGACCTCGTACACGACGACCTGCAGCGTCGTGGGATGCCAGCCGTTGCACGGGTTTCGTTCCTGGGGGCAGTTGGAGATTGCGACCAGCAGGTCGATGTTGGCGCGCAGTTCGAGATAGTCTCCGGGCGTTGACTTCGGCTCCTGAATCCCGGTCTGGCCGTCGGCCGAGATCGGCGTGTTCATGAAGATGTTGAACGAATAGGGGATCTCGGCAAGCGGGATGCCGTAGGGCTTGAGCGCGCGCTCGAAGTTGCTCCGGCAGTTCGGCGTCCCGCGCACACCGTAGCGGAACGCATTGGTGTACTCGCTGCAGGACCCGCTGATGAGATCGTGCACGCCGCAGGTATCCGCGGTCAGCGTCATGAGCTGCGTGGCCTTCGTAGAGTACAGGTGATGACCGATCGTCAGAAAGAGCGTGCCGTTGAGCAGTTGCGTGTTCTCGGGCGACAGCTTGTCCACGTAGTCGTGGAGGTTGAAGCAGATGAAATCCGCCACCTGCTTGCCCTCGACGTCGATCACCCGGCACACCTGCCCGGCGCGCATCCTGAACGCGGTGCCCGCGCGGGGCGCGATCACCTCTTGAAACGCGATGAGCGAGGAAGTGATCTCGGGATGCGCGAGCGTGCCGGAGCGCGCCATGCACACCACCTCTACGTCGGTCGATTGCTCGATGGAACCCACGTCGTTGTGGCGTTCGGTTCGATGGGTCGGGGTTCCTGCCACGTGTCAGACGGGGCCGGGCGCGCGGCACGCCGCGCGTTTCCCCGGGAAGGAGGACTTGTCCCAGGAGCGGAGAATGCGTGCTCGCGCGCAGGCCCGGGCGTGTCGTTAACACGAACGTCGGGCGCCCGGCCGCGGAGAGGGAGGCGAAGCATGCGCAGGGGTTTCGCGGTTGTCGCAATGCTTGCATTGCTGTTGCCCGTGACCGTGCTCAACGCCGGTGCACAGGGTGCGACCATCAAGATCGGCGTACCCGTCCCGCTCTCAGGCGGCAACGCTAAGATGGGCGACGACATTTCGAAAGCCGGGATGCTCGCCGTCGAAGAGTGGAACGCCAAGGGCGGCATCCTCGGGCGCAAGCTTGAGATCGTGGCGTTCGACGACGCCTGCGACGCGCAGGCGAGCGTGACCGCGGCGCACAAGCTCATCGACAGCGGCGTGGTGGCCGTGGCCGGCGGATACTGCTCCTCGGCGGCGATTCCCGCGAGCGCGGTGTACCATGACACCGGGGTCGCGTTCGTCGCCGACGCGTCCAGCAACCCGAAGCTCACCGATCAAGGGTTTGAGAATGTCTTCCGGGTGATCGGCCGGGACGACCAGCAGGGTCCGTATGCGGCGGGCTTCATGATGAAGACGCTGAAGGCGAAGCGGATCGCGATCATCCACGACAACACCGTGTACGCCAAGGGTCTCGCCGATGCGACCAAGATGGCGCTGGACGGGAAGCCCGGCGTGCAGGTCGTCTTCTTCGACGCCGTGACACCCGGTGAGAAGGACTTCTCTGCGGTGCTGACCAAGGTCAAGGGCCTCAAGCCCGACGTGACGTACTACACGGGGTACTATCCCGAGGGCGGTCTCGTCGCGAAGCAGTTCAAGGACCTGGGCGTGTCCGGGAAGTTCATGGCCGGCGACGCGAACAACGATCCGACGTTCATCACCGAGGCGGGGCCGGCGGCGGAGGGCGTGTTCGTGACGTCCACCCCGCTTCCTCAGGATATGTCGACGGCCAAGGCGTTCGTCGACCGATACAAGAAGCGGTGGAACCAGGATCCGGGTCCGTACTCGGCGCTCGAGTACGACGCCGTGAACGTCGTGATCGACGCGCTCAGGCGGGCCGGCAAGGCCGACCGCGCGGCGGTCGTCAAGGCCATCGCGGCCACCAAGAACTATCGGGGAGCGACGGGGGCGATCAGCTTCGACAAGAAGGGCGACCGCCTCAG
>DASQGM010000092.1:0-2282 GCA_035632615.1 bacterium
CTCGCCGGCGGGACCGCGGGGCCGGGCATGTTCGCGATCCGCTCGCTGAACGCGCGGACGGCCGCGACGAACTCGGCCGCGGCGTGCTTGCCGTAGAACAGCGCCCCGATGCGCTCGGGATTGATCTTCTGCCGCTCAAGCCGACGTCGCAGCTGCCCGACCCGGTCCCCGATCAGGTTGTTGCCGAACCGGTTGAAGCAGTCGCCCAGCGGACACCCGCAGACGAACGCCCCGTCGGCGCCGTTGCGCAGCGCAAACTCCAGCCACGCCGGCCGCGTGAACCCGGAGCACGGGATCTTGATCAGGGTGACGTTCGGGAGGTCCCGCATCGTGCCGTCCTCGCGGATCACCCCATCGGACGCGACCGACCAGTCGCAGAGGAACCCGACGATCTTGGGACCCCGGCTCGCGGCGGGCGCGGGTTGTGGACGATCGGCTAGCTCCGGCATGCGCTCAGCACCTTCTCGTGAATATCCTTTTGGAGAAACCGCGGAAGCTCGAGCGCTTCGAACGGGCACGCTCCGACGCAGATCCCGCACTCGACGCACCGCGACTCGAGGATCACCGCCCGCAGCTTGCGCGCCTGCGCGGCCTTCGTCACGCCCGGGTTGGGCGTCGGCACCATCACGATCGCGTTGTACGGGCAGTCGTAGTAGCAGAGCTCGCACCCCGTGCAGTTCGCGTCGATCACCTGCGCGACGCCCGAATCCTTGATGCCGAGCTCCTTGCGGGTCTCGGGAAGCTGGTACGGGATGTAGAGACCGTACGCCACGATTACGACGGCAAGCGCGATCAGCACGAGCGGCGGCAGGAACCGCATCGCCCAGTACGGCGTCAGGAACAGCCAGTCGACCGCCAGGTCGGTCGGCCCATGCAGCGCCGACGCCGGCGCCTGGCTGGTGACCGGGATGAGCCCGGTCAGGAGCAGCACGAACCCTAGCGCGAACAGGGTCCACACCGCGGGCGGCCACACCTTGGGGTGCCGGATGCGCGTGTAGTGCCACCAGAGGAAGACGTACAGGCCGACCGCGGGCCCCACGTGGAGGAACAGGATCCGGGGCAAGAGCAGGTTCGTCAAACCCTCGCCGCCGAACAGCGCATGGCGCAGCCACCCGCCGACGAGGGGCACCTGCCCGGCCGCGTTCGCGGTCATCGCCACGAGCGCCTCGCTCCGTTGGTCCCAGACGAGCACGTAGCCCGTCACGCCGATGAACCCCGCGAACAGGAGCAGCATCATGCCGCTGATCCACGGCTCATCCCGGGAGAACCGGAACCGCTCCGTGAACCAGTTGCGGAAGAAGTGCAGAAGGATCACGATCATGAACCCGTCGGCCGCGTACCGGTGGATGCCGCGGATGATCTGGCCGTACGGCACGTTCACCGTCAGGAACTGCACCGAGGTGTAGGCTTGGTCAAACGACGGGGCGTAGTAGAGGAACAGGAAGATCCCCGACAGGATCAACACCGTGAGGAACAGGTTGGCGAGGCCGCCGGTGTAGTAGAGCGGGTTGAAGTCCTCCGGGTACACCCGCGCGACGACGGTGTCCAGCCGAAGCGTGGCGTCGAGCAACCGGCCGAGCAGCCGTCTATACACCCGTAAACCCTCCCTTGCGCAGGAACAACAGGATGAACGAGTAGGCTAACAGGATTACCCCGATCAGGCTTCCACCCAGCAGTTGGTGATTCGTCAGCTCTCCCCAGACGATCCCGACGATGCACACCAGGCTCACCAGCGACAGGATCGCGATCCACGTCCCGTAGGTCGACGCCCGGTCGGCCATGTCGATCACCTCCCCCTACCCGGCCCGGCCGACGGGTGGGCGGCCGGCCACGCGGTGCCGCGGCGCCCCTCCTCGCCGCGCCTGGCGAGCACCCACTCGTAGAGGCCCACCCGGCGGCGCACCTGCCCGGCCGCGCGGTCCACCTCGTACAGCAGAAACCCGAGCCACAGCATCACCACGAGCAGGCCGGCCGCGATCGCGACGACCGCCGCGGCCGCGTCAATCGTCGGCGCCGCACGCCACGCGCGCCACGCCGAGAGGAACTCGCTGAGCCCCAGCGTCGCCGCGGCGAGGAGCGCGTAGAACAGGACCTTGCGCCGCACGGCCTACGACGCCCCGGCGGGCCGCGCCGCCGTCCGTGCGCCGGTCCCCTGCGCAGCCGACGCCGCCGCGAGCCGCGCCCGACGCCGGCGGTAGCTCATCTCCCAGAGAAACGCCGCCAGCATCACGAGGACGGTGATGCCCCAGATGAACGGCGGGTCCCGGGAGATCACGGCGATG
>DASQGM010000093.1:0-13103 GCA_035632615.1 bacterium
GACGACGACCCGGCCGGTGGCCTGGTCGTCGCGGACCATGGCGAGCGCCTCGTTGGCTCGCTCGAGCGGCACCTCGCCCGAGATCACGGGGCGCACCAGCCCGCGCGCGACGAGGTCCAACGCGCGGCGCAACTCGAGGCGCGTCACGTAGCGCGAACCGATCAGGGTGAGCTGGCCCAGCACCACCCGCTGGGTCGGCAGCGGCGGGTACTCCTCCGCGCGCCCGGTGTAGCCGATGAGCACGATTCGCCCGCCGGCCCGAACGAGCTCGGCCGCGGCCAACACGGAGTCGTGGTGCCCGACGGTATCGAGCACCAGATCGGCACCGCGCCCCCCGGTCGCGCGCCGCACCCCGGCCACGGCGTCGTCGCCGGTGAGGAACGCGGCGTCCGCGCCGGCCGCGCGCGCCGCCTCGAGCCGGTGAGGCTTGACGTCGATCGCGAACACCGCGGCGCCGGCCGCGCGGGCCACCTGCACGATGTGCAGCCCCACCCCGCCCGCGCCCACGACGGCGACCGCTTCCCCGGCCCGGACGCCGCCGCGCGAGACCGCCGCGTGATACGCGGTCCCGAGCGCGCAGGACAGCGGACCGCCGTGCTCGGGCCGCACGGCCCCCGGGAGCGGCAGCACACAGTCGTCGGGCACCACGAGATACTCCTGAAAGCCGCCCGGGCTCGTGAACCCGACCCACCCCCGCAGCCGCTCACAGAGCGTCTCGTCGCCGGCCTGGCAGTGGGCGCACCGCCCGCACGCCCAGTAGTTGAACACGACGACGCGGTCGCCGACGCGGCCCCTCGCGCCGGGCCCGAGGTCGGCGATCTCCCCGGAGATCTCGTGCCCCGGCACGTGGGGCAGCGGCAAACTGGCGGAGAACGGCATCGTGCCGGCCGCGATCTTCAGGTCGGTCCGGCAGACGCCGCAACCCAGCACGCGGACGAGCACTTCCCCGGGCCCGGGCGCCGGTGACGGAAGGTCTCGCAGAACGAGCGGGGCGCCGTACCGCTCGATGACCATCGCGCGCATCACGCCACCGCCGCCTGCCGCCACCGCGTCACCTCCGCTATTTCCCCCCGCACGCGTTGCACGGCGGGTAGGTCCGCGAATACACCGGGTGCGCGAGAAACTGCGCCGGGGCGTACGTCCAGAACTGCGAGACCCGAGGATACGTGTAGAGCACCGTGTTGGCGAGCGCACCGTTGACCTGCGCCACCTGGCGGATGTACACGTTCTCGATCGGGTTCCCGTAGGAATCGAGGGCGACCGGTCCGCGGGGCGCGTCGGCGATCGTGATACCGCGCAGCGCCTTCGCGAACGCGATCGGATCGGAGATGTCTCCGTGGACGGCCTGCAGGCCCCGGTCGAGAAACATCGCGCCGACGTACGTGCCGTCGCCGTAGTAGGACGGGACGTGCCCGTACGCCTTCTGATACGCGGCGACGAACGCCTGGTTGGCCGGCGTCTGCAGCACCGCGCTGTACTGCAACGCGGTGACCACGCCGACCGCGGACGGTCCCGTGGCGGCGAGCGTGCTCTCGTCCGTCGCGTTGCCCTGGCACACGAGCGGCATCTTGAGGCCGAACGCGCGGTACTGCTGGAAGAAGTTGATCGCCGTCGACCCGGAGAAGCTGCAGAACACCACGTCCACGTCCCGCGGGATCTGCGACAGGTACGGCGAAAAGTCGGTCGTGGTCTGCGGCGTCCAGGTCTGCTTCATCACCTTCCCGCCGTTCCCCTGGAACGTCTGCACGAAGCCGCCGACGCTCTGCCAGCCGAACTCGAAGTCGTACGCGATCGTGGCCGCCTTGCGGTAGTGCAACGTCTTGTACGCGTAGTCGCCGAGCGGCTGCGTCGTCAGGCTGCTCGTCCACCCGGTGCGGACGATATAGGGGCTGATCTTGCGCTGGGTCAGGTCGTCGGCCGACACGATCGGGTAGAGCGCGGGAATCTTGTGCTCGTTGATGTACGGCGCCAGGGCCGAGCCGACCGCCGCGTTGAGCGGCCCGAACAGCACGTCCACGCGGTCCTGCTCGACGAGGCGGCGCGTCTGGGTCAGGCCGATCGACGGGTTACCGGCCTCGTCGCCCGTGAAGACCTGCACTTCCCGGCCGCCCAGCTTGTTGGCGTGCTGTCCCAGATAGAGCTGAAACCCTTCCCGCATGAACCGCCCGGGTGCGGCAAGATAGCCGGTCTCCGGGATGAGCAGGCCGACTCTGAGAGTTCCCAAGTTTCCGGGCGCCGACCAGGCCGTGCCGTACACGGCAAGGAGCACCAGCAGCACGAGGGACACAAGCCATCTCACAGGCCTCACCTCACACGATGGCATCGTGGGGCTTCTGCGGAGTTGCACCGGCGTCGGAGCAGGAACGCGCACCTCTCCGCGCGGGCGCGCTTTCGCCGCGTTTCTGACACGTTCCTCCCACGGCGCCCGCCGCCGCGGGTCAGACGCCCAGATGCCGGCGGCGGGTCGAGTCGTCGCGGGCGAGCTCGGACGCGGGTCCGTGGTGCACGACCCGTCCCCGGCTGAGAATGTAGCACGAGTCGGAGACCGCAAGCGCCAGCGGCAGATTCTGCTCAACGAGCAGGACCGCCAGCCCCATCGTCTTGAGCTGCACGATCGCGTCCCGCAGGCCGCGGACGATCAAGGGCGCGAGCCCCTCCGACGGCTCGTCCATCAGGAGCAACGCCGGGTTGGTCATGAGCGCGCGTCCGATCGCCAGCATCTGCTGCTCGCCGCCGGACAGCTGCCCGCCGAAGTGATGTCGCCTCGCCAGCAGCCTGGGGAACAGCTCGTACACGGCGTCGAGCGTCCACCGGCCGCCGGGGCGGGCGACCACGCGCAGCTGTTCCTCCACCGTGAGAGACGGGAAGATGCGCCGCCCCTGCGGCACCAGACCGATGCCGCGCCGCGCGATCTCGTGGCTCGGCAGCCGCTGGATCTCCTCGGCGCGGAACGTCACCGTGCCGCGACGGGGCGGCGTGAACCCGATCACGGAGCGGATCAGGGTCGTCTTGCCCATGCCGTTTCGCCCGAGCATCCCCGTCACCTCGCCGGCCGGCGCGACCAGCGAGACGCCGTGCAACACGTGGTTGTCGCCGTAGTACGTGTGCACGTCGGCGACGTCGAGCAGCGGTGCCGTCGTCACAACGCGCCCCCGAAGTAGATCTCCTGGACCATCTCGTGGGCGCGAATCTCCGCGGGCGCGCCGTCGGCGACGACGCGGCCGTGGTGCAGGACGGTGATGTGTTCCACGATGTCGAACACGACGTCCATGTCATGCTCGATGAGCACGATCGTCACGTCACGCGGGTACTCGCGCAGCATCGTGGTGATCAGCGACGCGTCGTCCGGCGCGAGGCCGGCGGTGGGCTCGTCGAGCAGCAACAGCGTCGGGCGCTGGGCGAGCGCCAGCAGGATCTCGACCTGCCGCTGCTCGCCGTGGCCGAGCATGCGCACCGGCCACTCGGCCCGCCCGTCGAGGCCGACGTGCGCGAGCAGCCGGAGCGCGTCGTCGCGGAGCCCTGCGTACCGGCCGACCGGCCACAGACACTGGTACCGCACGGGACGCAGCGCGAGGAGCGACAACATGACGTTGTCGATGACGCGGAGCCGCGGGCACAGCATCGTCGTCTGAAACGTGCGGGCGACGCCCAACCGGGCCCGCCGGTGCGGCGGCAGGCGCGTGATGTCCCGCCCGCGCAACAGCACCGCCCCGGCGCTCGGCATGACCTCGCCCGCGATCGCGTTGAAGAGCGTGGACTTACCGGCGCCGTTCGGGCCGATGATCCCACGCCGCTCCCCGGGGCGCACCGTGAGCGACACGTCGTCGAGCGCTTGCAGGCTGCCGAAGCGCA
This sequence comes from bacterium, assembly GCA_035632615.1. GTDB lineage: Bacteria > Sysuimicrobiota > Sysuimicrobiia > Sysuimicrobiales > Segetimicrobiaceae > JAJPIA01. Next base: position 3,853 of record DASQGM010000093.1, read on the forward strand.
CCGACACGCCCCGGATGTCCAGGCACGCGTCCGTCGTCACGGCTCCCGCTCCGCATCGCCGGGCGCCGGGGGCGACGCCGCGGGTCGCATCATGGAATCGGCGCCGGGACGTCGCGGGTCGCGACCGCTCACGGTCAGCCACAGCCGGCGGCCGATGCCGACCAACCCGTCGCGCGCGTACAACAAGATGGCCACGTACACCGCCCCGAGGATCAGCTCCCAACGCTGCGTCAGGTTGCTGAGCGCGTTGCTAACGAACACCACGACCGCGGCACCGGCGAGGGGCCCGAGCAGCGTGCCGGTGCCGCCCAGGATGACCATGATCAAGATCTGCACGGTGGTGTCGAGGCTGAGGGTGACGGGCCCCACGAACTCGTTATAGTACGCGAACAGCACGCCAGCGACGCCGGCGAACGCGGCGGCGAGCACAAACGCCGCGTAGCGGAACATCCGCACGTTGTACCCGAGCGCGGCCATCCGGCGCGGCCGCTCCCGCAATCCCTGGAGCACCAGCCCGAACGGCGAGCGCACGATCGCGACGAGCAGGCCGAGGCAGACGAGGAGGACGACGAGGCAGAACCGGTAGAACGACGCGGTGCCCGTGAGATCCACGCCGGCCACCGCCGGGCGGACGAACCCGGTGATCCCGTTGTCGCCCCCGCTTACGGACACCCACTGGTACGCAAGCCCCCAGATGATCTCGTTGAGCGCGAGCGTGATGATGATGAAGCTCACGCCCTCCCCCCGGAGCGCCAGCAGCCCGAACACGGCTGCGAGCCCCACGGCGCCGAGCAACGCCAGCCCCAGCGCGGGCCAGAACGCCGCGAGATGGTACTGCGTCTGTGCGATCCCGACGATGTACGCGGCCGTGCCGAAAAACGCGGCCTGGCTGAAGCTGACCAACCCCGTGAACCCGACCAACAAGTCGAGGCTCATCGCGGCGATGCCGAAGATCCACGTCTGGGTCAGCAGCGAGACGTAGTACTGCGGCAGCCCGAGCGACGGCACGAGCGCCGCGAGCGCGCCCGCCGCGACCACCGTCGCCGCCACCACCGCGCGCGGCACGGCTACCGCTTTCTCCCCAGCAGCCCCTGAGGGCGCAGCGACATGATCGCGGCCACCGGGACGAAGATCGTGAAGTAGGAGAGCTCCGGGAACAGCGCTTTGCCGAAGGTGCTCACGAGTCCGATGACCAGGCTGCCGACATACGCGCCCTCCAAGCTGCCGATCCCGCCGATGATGATCACGGCGAACGCGAGCGGGAGCAGGTCGCCGTCCAGACCGGGATAGGCGCCGGTGATCGGCCCGCCCAGCAGGCCCCCGGCGCCCGCCAGGAACGCCCCGATCGCGAACACGATGTAGAACGCGCGGTCCACGTCGATCCCGAGGCCCCGGGCCATCTCCTCGTCGTCCACGCCGGCGCGGATGATCGCGCCGAGCATTGTACGGCGCTCCATCGCCCGGAGCGCCGCGGCGATCAAGAGGCTGATCCCGATCAGCGCCAGCCAGTACGAGGGAAACACGAGCGTGCCGAGCTGCAGCGACGCCGCGAGCGCGCCGGGCGCGGGCACCGACTCCGGATTCCCGCCCCACAACGCCAGCGCGCCGTCGTCCAGCATCAGGGCGAAGCCGAGCGTGAGCAGCAGCGCGATCAGCTCATCCGCATGGTACCGGTGCAGAAACACCCGATAGATGAACAGGCCGATCACGGTGACCGTCGCGCCGGCCATCGGGACCGCGAGCCAGAACGCGACGTGGGCCCGGAGGAGTGTGAGCCCGGTGTACACTCCCACGAGAAAGAACGACGTCTGCGCGATGTTGACGACGCGCATGAGGCCGAAGATCAGCGTGAACCCGGCCGCGATGAGGAACAGCAGGCTCCCGTACGCCAGCCCGCCCAGCAGGTTCTGCGCGTAGAACGTCATCGCTCGGTTCCGGCCCGGTCCCACAGGCCGGGCCGGGTCGCCCGGTCGCGACCCGCATCGCCGCCGGGGGCGCGCCGCGCCGACCTCACGACGCGGCGGCTACTTGGCGATCCCCTGAAACGTGTTCGAGTACACGGGCTGCGCCAGGTACTGTGACGGCTTGTACGTCCAGAACTGCGACACGGTGGGGTACGTCTGGATCACGACGTTCCACGTCTTGGCGTAGGCCGCGTACCGATCGGGGACGCGCCGGACCTCGCGGACGTAGACGTTCTGGACCGGGGCGCCGTACTGGTCCAGGCGCTGCGGCCCGAACGGTGAGTCGCTGAGCGCGACCGACCGCACCGCCGCGAGGAACTTCGCCTGATCCGCGACGTTCCCGTGGACCAGCTGGAGCCCAGTCTGGATCCATTGTGCGGCCGTGTAGAAGCCCGCGGCCATGTAGGAGGGCAGCACATGGTTCGCCGTCGCGTAGTCCGACACGAACCGCTGCGTCGCCGAGTCGTCGCGGCCTTCGGCGTAGTGGGAGAACGCGATGATCCCGAGCACCTGCTCGGGCTGGAGGCTGCGGATGCTCGATTGATCCGTCACGGTCTCCTGCACGACGAGCGGCACCTTCCCTTTGAGCCCGAACGAGCTCCACTGCTGGAGGAAGTGGACCGCGTCGGCCCCGACCACGCAGACGAAGACGACGTCGGGGTGCTGCGCCTGGATCTGGGAGAGGTAGGGGCTGAAATCCGTCGTCCCGAGCGGCGTCCAGAGCTGCTTCCCGACGTGGCCGCCCTTCTCGGTGAACGTCTGCGCGAACCCGCCAACGCTCTCGTACGCGAACGCGTACGCGTTGCCGAGCGTCGCGGCGGTGCGGTAGCCCTTATCGTACGCCCATCCCCCGGCGGGGTGGGTTGTCTGGCTGGACGACCAACCCGCCACCTTGGTCACGTACGGGCTGGCCTTGCGCTGCGTCAGGTCATCGGCCGAGACGGTCGGCAGAAACAGGGGAACCTTGTGTTGCTCGGCGTACGGGGCAACGGCCAGGCCCTCGTTCGCCAGGTACGGCCCGATCAGCAGTTGCACGCCGTCCTGTTCGATCGCCCGCCGCGCCTGCGTCAACGCGGTGTTGGGATTCGACGCGGTGTCGTAGTAGGTCGTGTCGATCTTCACGCCGGCCACGGTATCGCCGTGCTGCGCCCACCACAGTTTCCACCCGTTGATCATGTCGTGTCCCGGGGCGGCGGCGACGCCGGTGGTGGGCGCGAGGAGGCCGACCTTGAGCGAGGCGGCGGGAGAGGCGACGGCCACGCCACCGACCGCAAGACCGTGGGGCGCGACCCCGCCGAGGCCGACCCCCACGAGCAGCAGTGCGAGCACGACGTACGAGCCGCCGAGGAACCGCCGCATGTCACGCCTCCCTGTCTCGAGTGTCACACGTGCCGTTCTGCGCCGCCCGTCCGGCGGTTTCGCGCCGACCTCCCGTGCGACGCCGTCACCCTCTCTCGGGCTCCACCCCAAGGAGCCGCGCGCCGGTTCCGGCGCAGACCGCCGCGGCATCGCGCGGGGCCAGCGCCAGCCGCCGGATTCGCGGCAACACGTCCGGGTCGGCCATATCGTACGCGTAGTCGGTCCCGAGCGCCACCCTGTCCGCGCCCGCGGCCTCGATCAGGAACCGCAGCCCGCGATCGTCGAACGTGATCGTGTCGAAGTACAGGCGCCGCAGGTACGCGGACGGAGCCTGCGGGACCGCCGAACGGCATTCCGGGCGCACCTCGTACGCATGGTCCAGCCGGCCGGCGATGAACGCGAGGCTGCCGCCGCCGTGGGCCAAGACCACCCGCAGGTCCGGGAACCGGTCGAGGACGCCGGCCATGATCAGCCGCGCGCCGCAGAGCGCAGTTTCACCCGGGTTTCCCACGGAGTTCGCGAGATGCCATCCGACCATCCGATCTTCGCCCGCGTTGTTGAGCGGGTGCGTGAACACCGTGAGGTCGAGGCGCACGACGGCCTCCCACAGCGGCGTGAACGCCGGATCGTCGAGGTAGCGGCCGTTGACGTTCGTCCCGATGTAGATGCCCCGGCACCCCGCGCGCGCCGCGCGCTCCGTCTCGACCACCGCCGCGTCGATGTCCTGCAGCGGGAGCGTGGCCAGCGCGACGAACCGATCCGCGTGCGCGCGGCAGATCGCCACCAGCTCGTCGTTGAACGCCGCGGCGAGCTCGCGGCCGAGCGCGGACGGCGCCCAGTACAGCATCGGCGGCGAGAGCGAGAGCGCCTGCAGCTCGATCCCCCAGCGATCGAGCGCCTCGAGCCGCGCGGCGACGTCGTAGAACACCGGGCCGACACGCGCGGACTGGCGCGGGCTGCTCCAGATGATCCGGCCCGACGGGTGCTCCTCGACGTGGGCACCGTGCGCCGCACCCTCGCGCGTGAGCACCTTGAGGAACCGGTCGGGGAAGAAATGGCTGTGCACGTCAACGATCATGCATCGCGCCTCCGATGGCGCTGCCCTCGCCGGCGGTGCGCGGTGCCGGGCCCCCCGTCAGCGCGCCGCATCCCGCGCGCCCACCCATGACTTCTCGACGAACACCGTCCCCGCGTCGTCCTTGCTCGGGCGTTGCCGTACGTGAAGATCAGCTCGGCGGTCTCGGTTTCGCTCATGTTTTGCAGGCCGTGGATCATGCCCGGCGCGACGTACACGAACTGATTCTCGGTGACGGTGTGCTCCTCGCGCTTCTCGCCGATGAACAGCTTGAGCGTGCCCTTGCGCACGAAGAACGACGCTTCGCACGAGTGGTAGTGGGCTTGGTTCCGGCCCGCCGGGGGGATCCGGGTGCGGCCCATCGTCACGGTGCGCGCGCCGACGCCGTGCTTGTCGACGCCAAACGCGATGACGAGCGGGGGCTCATAGGTAACGTCCTTGCCGATCTTCTCCGAGTCCACGATCGCGAACTGCGGCATGCTCCATCCTCCTTGCCCGCGCCTCGGGCGCTCCCATCGTGGGGCGGATCTCGGAAGACAGCCGCGCTACTTCGGAGGTGCGGCCCGCGACGAGGCCCGCCCATCCCGGGCCGAGCGGTCGTCGACCGGAGGACGCACGGCGCAACTCGGCGCCCCCGCCCGTCTCGCCTTTTCGACAACCCGGGGCGCCTCCCTCTCCTCCCGGGGGCGCCGGCAGGAGTCGCGCGCACGCGGTCCAATGGCATCCCGAAGGAGATCCGCGCGCCGGGAGGTGCACCGTGCCCGCTCGACCCGTCCCCGATCCGGCCGAGGCCCCCGGCGTGCTTCGCATCCACCACGTCGGCGTCGTCGTCCGCGACGCCGCGCAGGCCGCGGAGGCGTACCGGCGCGGGCTCGGGCTCGCGACGCTCGCCGTCGAGGAGCGCGCGGGGGTCTCGCGGGTCGCGTTCGTGGAGGTCGGCGAGACGCGGCTGGAGCTGATCGAACCCCTCGGTCCAGGCTCGCCGTGGGCGGAGGCCCTGCGGAGCCGAGGCGAGGGCGCGCACCACGTCGCGCTCGAAGTCGCGGATCTCCTCCAGGCAATCGCCGCGCTGGACGCGCGGGGCGTCCGGTTCCTGGACCGCCGACCCCGCCGCGAGGCCGGGAGCGTCCTCAGCGTCTTTCTCGATCCCGGAGCCACCGGCGGCACGCTCATCGAACTGGTGCAGCAGATCCGGTCCGCACAGTAGCGCGGCGCGCGGGAAGGACACGGCCGCGTCGCGACCGTAGATGGTGTCCTCGTGACCGGCCTCCTCCCGGTGTTGACGGGCGTCATCGGACCGGTGCTGCTCGTCGCCGCCGTCGGCTACGGACTCGGGCGCACGCGCGTCGTGGACGTGCCCCCGCTGACGTCGCTCTCCGTCGCCGTGCTCGTCCCGGCGCTCACGTTCTACGCGCTTGCGACCTCCGCGGTTCCGCACGTCACGCTCCTGCGGATCAGCGCGTACCTCATGCTGCAATTCGCGCTGCTCGGCGCCGCGACGCTGGCGGCGGCGCGCATCGCCGGCTGGGACCGGACGCACACCGTCGGGCTGTCGCTCGCGACGATGTTCAGCAACGCGGGCAACGCCGGACTGCCCCTCGCCCTGTTCGCATGGGGCCGGGCGGGGTTGGACGCGGCCGTCGGGTTCTTCGCGGTCCAGTCGGTCGCGACGAGCGTGCTGGCGGCGTTTCTCGCGGCGTACGCGGGGGCGGACGCCCGGCGGGCGCTGCGCGCCCTCCTCCGTCTCCCCGTGACCTACGCAGCCGTCGCCGGCCTCGGCGTCAATCTCCTCGGCGCCGCGCCGCCGGCGCCAATTCTCAAGGCCGCGCAGCTTCTCGCCGACGGCGCGATCGCGGTGATGCTCCTGCTGGTGGGAGTTCAGCTCTCGGCGACCCGGCTCGGAGGCGAGTGGCGCGGCGTCGCGTTCGCCACCGTCACGCGTCTGGCGGTCGCGCCCGCGCTCGCGTGGGCCACCGCCCCGCTGATGGGGCTCGACGGCCTCGTGCGGCAGACGAGCATCCTGCAGGCCAGTCTCCCGACCGCGATCACCGCGGCGATCTGGGCGTCGGAGTTCGGGGTGGTCCCGGGGCTCGTGAGCAGCATCGTCGTGGTGACGACGCTCGTGAGCCCGCTCACGGTCATGGTCCTGCTGGCGCTGTTACGGTAGCACGACGACGGGGGCGCGGCGCAGGCGCTATCGCCCGTCGCGCCCGCGCGTCCCCCCCTCGAGCATCGCCTCGCCGCACAGCGCGTCGATAAACTGGCGCGCCGTCCGGCAGGACAGGCCGTTGTGCCACTGCGACCACACGAGGGCCCGGCGCCGCAGCTCGGCGGCCGGGACGCGGACGCCGTATCGCGCGGCCAGGCCGGCGACGATCTCGAGATACCGGTCCTGATCGGGGATGAGAAACGGCGCGTGCACGCCGAACCGGTCGGCGAGCGAGAGCTTTTCCTGCGCGGCGTCTTCCGGGTGCACGTCGTCCTCCAACGACGCCCGCTGGCGGTCCACGAAGCGCTCGGTCACGAGGTGGCGCCGGTTGCTCGTCGCGTACAACACCACGTTCTCCGCGCGCGCCTCGAGGCTGCCCTCGAGCGCCGCCTTGAGAGCCTTGTACTGCGTCTCGTGCTCCTCGAACGAGAGATCGTCCACAAACAACACGAACCGCTCCCGGCGCCCCCGCAGCGCCGTCAAGATCTGCGGGTAGTCCGTGAGGTGATCCTTGGCAACCTCGATCACGCGGAGCCCGCGGTCGCCGAACTCGTTGAGCAGGGCCTTGACCGTGGAGGACTTGCCGGTCCCGCGGTCGCCGTACAGGAGGACGTTGTTGGCGGGAGCACCGGCCACGAACTGGCGCGTGTTCTCGACGACGGGTTGGCGCTCGAGCTCGTACCCGACGAGATCGTCAAGACGGATGGGATCGACGTTCGACACGCCTTCCAGGCGGCCGTGTCCGTCGGCCCGCGTCCAGCGGAAGGCCCGGAAGCGCCCGAACAGCCCCACCCCGTGCTCGGCGAAGTACGCGGCGAACTCCTGCGCGAGACGGTCCCATCCGCGCGCGGCGTGGACCCGCCGCATCATCGCAAGGCGGGCGGCGCCCCGCCGGTCGGCGGCAAGCGGGCGGAACTCGTCCCAGGACGTCGCCGGCACGCCGGCGATCCGCGAGACCACCCGGGCGAGCCCCGTCCCGCCGAGGCGGTGACACCGCTCGAGCACGGCGAGGTCCGCGCGCGTCTGCGCGACGAGGGCGGGACCCATCGCGGCCCACCCGGCCCGCTCCGCCTTTTGGCTGAACGGGTTCTCCACGTCGAGCAAACGCGACAGCAGGTGGTGTTGCCACGCGTCCCCCACGATGGGATCGGCCGAGAACTCGGCCTCCCGCGCCAGCAGCGAGAACAGCCGCGCGTGCGCCGCGACCACGCCCGCCGGATCCGGCGACGCGACGACCACGGCGTCCACGACCTCGCGCCACGCGCGCCCCACCGCGTCGTCCAGCACATCCCGCAGCACGGAGAGCGACGCGACCGCCCGCCGTGCTTCCTCCCACGCGGCGGGCGGGACGAACCGGGACGACGCCCGACTGCGCCCCCCGGAGCGGGCGCGGCGCGTCACCTGGCGCGCGCCGCCGCGATCGGGTGTGCCGCGTCCACGATCGGGAGCTCGGGGCGGAGCAGGTCCACGTACTTGAGCCCGGCGCCGGTGTTGAACAGCACCACGCGCTCGTCCGGCTGGATCTTCTGTTCCCGGACCATGGCCTTGAGCGCGCCGTACGTGGCCGCCCCCTCGGGGCACGCAAAGAGCCCGTCCGCGCACGCGAGCTCGCGCATGTCCGCCACGATCTCCTCGTCGGTGACCGTGTACGCGTCGCCCCCGCTGTCCCGGACCGCCTGCAAGATGAGGTAGTCGCCGATCGCCACGGGCACGCGCAGCCCCGCGGCGATCGTCTGCGCGTTCTGCCAGGGGTCGGCGTGGGTTGCCCCGGCCTTGTAGGCGCGGATCATCGGCGCGCAGCCGGCGGCCTGCACGATCACCATCCGGGGCCGGTGTGCTCCGACCCAGCCGAGCGCCTCCATCTCGGCGAACGCCTTCCACATCCCCACGATGCCGGTGCCGCCGCCCGTCGGATAGATGATCACATCCGGAAGGCTCCAGCCCAGCTGTTCAGCGAGCTCGTATCCCAGCGTCTTCTTGCCCTCGACGCGGTAGGGCTCCTTGAGCGTCGACATGTCGAACCAGCCGTGCTCCTGACTGCCTTCCCGGATGACCTTGCCGGCATCGTTGATCAGGCCGCGGATCAGGTACGTGTGGGCCCCATACACGTCGCACTCGGCCTTGTTGGTGTGCGGGGCGTCCACCGGCATCACGATGTAACAATCCATCCCGGCCCGCGCGCAGTACGCTGCGGCCGCGGACGCCGCGTTGCCCGCCGACGGCAGCGCCGCGGCCCGGGCCCCGAGCTCCTTCGCCTTGCTCACGGCCGCGGAGAGCCCTCTCGCCTTGAACGACCCGGTGGGGTTCATCCCCTCGTCCTTGACGAACACCTGGCGGAGCCCCAGCCTCGCCGCGACGTGCGGCAGCGGGAGGAGCGGCGTCATCCCCTCGCCGAGAGTCACGATGTTGCCGGGATCGTCGACCGGCATCAACTCGCGGTAGCGCCACATCGTCGGCGCCCGCCCGGCGATCATCTCGCGGGACACCCCCGACCTAGCCCGATCGAGGTCGTACCGCGGGTACAGCACTTTGCCGCACTTGGCACACACGGTGTGGAGCTCATCGGCGCTGTACGTGGCGCCGCAGGCGGTGCACTCGAGATGGCGAAGGTAGCCCATCGGATCCCCTCTCCACGGAGAAGCGG
>DASQGM010000094.1:0-2749 GCA_035632615.1 bacterium
ACGCGGCGGCGTTTCCCCCCTACGACCTCGGATGGCTCGCGTGGGTCGCGCTCGTGCCGCTGTGTGTCGCGGCGGCGACCGAGCCTCCACGGACCGCGTTTCGCCTTGGGTATTGTTGGGGGTTGGTCGCCTTCGGGGGCGTGTTGTGGTGGCTCGTGGCGTTCGGCCCGGTCGTATGGGCGCTCGCCGTGGCGCTCGTCGCGGTCTTCCCCGGGGCGGCGACCGGCATCGCCGCGTGGGCCCAGCGCGAACGCGGCCGTACGTTCGGACTGTTCTGGATGCCCCTCGTGTGGGTCGTGGTCGAGTTCGTGCGGAGCCAGGGGCCGCTCGGATTCCCGTGGGCGCTCGCGGGGGAGTCGCAGCACCGGGCACTTGTCGTCGCGCAGATCGCGTCGATCACCGGGGTGTGGGGCGTCAGTTTCGTCGTGGTCCTGGCGAACGCGCTCCTGGCGGACGTGCTCGGCCGCCGCGGTGCGGTTCCCGCGCTCGCGGCCGCGGCGGCGCTGATCGCCGGAACGATCGGATGGGGGTGGTCGGCGCTCCAGGTCCCGGCCGCGCGGGCCGGGGTCCCGGGCGCGGTGACCGCCGCCGTCGTGCAGCCGGATGCGCCGCCGCGCGGGCCCACGACCCCGTCGGACGCGCGCGCGCAGCTCGCGGTTCTTGAGACGCTCACGAACGAGGCAGCGTCACGCGGCGCCCAGCTCGTCGTGTGGCCCGAGACCGCGTTTCCCACGGATATCACCGGCGACGCCGCCGCGCGCGCCCGCATCGGGAGCTGGACCCGCCGGAGCCGCGTCGCGTTGATCGCAAGCAGCCTCGAGGGCGGGACCACCGACTCCGCGTTCGCGTTCTCGCCCGCCGGTGTTCTCGTCGGCCGATACGACAAGATGCACCTGGTGCCGTTCGCCGAGTTCGGCGAGCACGCCGGTCGGACGCCCGGCGTGCTGTCGGCGCCGAGCGGGCCAGTGGGGATCGCGATCTGCTTCGAGAGCGTGTTTCCCGACATCGCCCGCCGCACCGTGCTGGGCGGCGCCGATCTCCTTGCGGTGCTCACGAACGACGCCTGGTTCTCCGGCCCCGCTGCGGCGGAGCAGCACGCCGCCGCGGCGGCGTTTCGGGCGATCGAGGAGGGGCGCTACCTGCTCCGTGCCGCGAACAGCGGCATCAGTGAGATCATCGACCCCCACGGCCGCGTCGTGGGGAGCCTGCCGCTCGGGGCCCGCGGCGTGCTGGTGTCGCGCGTCGCGGCGACGGCCGGGCTGACGCCGTACGCCCGGTACGGCGACCTGTTCCCATGGACCGCCATCGCCGCCGGGACGGTGCTGCTCGTGCGCCGTGCGCTGTCGGACGGGATGCCCGCGGCGGACCCCGCGCTCGTCCGGCTGCTCACCGTGTCCGCGGTGCCGCTTCTCGCGATCGCCACCGTGTCATGGGGCGTCGATGCCACACGGGCCCCCGGCCTGCTTGTTGCCGGCGCACCGGTGCCGCTTCCGGTGCTCGCGGTGCTGGCCGCGAACGTGCTGTTCAGCGTCGGCCGTCCGGTGCGCAGCCTGGGGTTCCAGGCGGCCGGGTTCGTGCCGGCCGCGGCCGCGGGCCTGGCCGTGGTCGGAGTGGTGGTGGGCGTGGCGGCGCAAGCGTTCGCGGCCCAGGGCGCACCGGTGAGCTTCGTGTCGCCCCCGGGCGGGTGGTGGGCGGGGAGCGCGGTGCAGGTCCTCGTCGTCGGGTTGACCTTCGAGTGGTGGCTGCGGGGACTTGTGTACGACGCCGCGCTCGCCTGGCGCGGCTGGCGCGTGGCGGTTGCCTGGTCCGCGGTGCTCGGGCTGCTCGCCGCCTCTCCGAGGGGTGCGGAGGCGATGGTGTGGAGTTGCTGCGCGGGGCTCGCCTTCGGCGCGATTCGGACGCGGTGGCCGCAGGTCCCCGCGCTGGCGGTGGCGCACGGCGCGGGCGCGGTCTTTCTCGGTTTTTTGCTTTCACCCTGGTGAGTGTTATAATAGGTCGTCGGGCGGCGCGCGCTGCGGGCAGGCCTCGGCGACGTGGACGAGTTTGGGGGTCGGCGGTGACGGTCGAGGAACTGAAGCGTACGCTTGAAGGCTATCAGGAGCGCCTCAGCGGTATCGGGAGGCATCTTTGACGTTCCCCGCCTACGCGCCCGCGTCGTGGACCTCGAACGGCAGATGCAGCAACCGGGTTTTTGGGACGATCAGGACGTCGCTCGGCGCATCTCGCAGGAGGTCGCGGGCGTTCGCTCCCGGATCGACGAGCTGACCCATCTCGAGCGTGAGATCGGCGACCTGCGCGAGCTGGTGGAGCTGGCCGCGGGCGAGGACGCGGCAACGCTCGCCGATGTTGAACGCGAGCTGGAAGCCGTCGGCGGGCGGCTCGATCGCTTCGAACTGGCGACGCTGCTTTCGGGCGAGCACGATGCGAGCAACGCCATCCTCTCGGTGCACGCCGGCGCCGGCGGCACGGAATCCCAAGACTGGTCTGAAATGCTGTTGCGCATGTATCTTCGTTGGGCCGAGACCCACGGCTACCGTACTGAGGTCGTCGACATGTCGCCGGGCGAAGAAGCGGGCCTGAAGAGCGCGACCGTCTTCGTCTCCGGCCCCAACGCGTACGGCTACCTGCGGGGCGAGCGCGGCGTCCACCGGCTCGTCCGTCTCTCGCCCTTCGACGCGGCGCACCGCCGGCACACCTCCTTCGCCCTGGTCGACGTGATCCCCGAGGTCGAGGCGACCGAGGTGCAGAT
>DASQGM010000095.1:0-3219 GCA_035632615.1 bacterium
GCGCGGTTCTGCCCGCGGGTTGCGCCGGGGCGCCCTGAGAGGTCGAGGTCGAGGTCGCGGTCCCCGTCTGGGATCCCGTGCCTGCGGTCGGCGCCCGTGCAGCGTCCTGGGCGGCGGCCACGGTCACCGGATGCTCCGGCGTCTCATTCGCCGGGGCGACTGCGGTCGTCGTCGGACCGGCGGCCGTCTTCGTCACACCGGGCGCCTGTGCGCCGGCGGCAACCGCGCCGGGAACGGCCAGCTGCTGGCCGGGCCGGATCGTGGAGGCAAGCGAGAGATGGTTCGCGGCGGCAAGCACCTGAACGCCGACACCAAGGCGCACGGCGATCCCCGCGAGGGTGTCGCCCTGGCGGACCACGTACCCCGTGGCGGCCGCCGCACGAGCCGCTGCGGGCGCGGCCGGACCGTCGGGAACGAACAGGCGCTCCCCGGGGCGGATCGTGGATGTCGCCGTGAGATGGTTTGCGGACAGAAGCTGCTGGAGACTCACGTTCAGGTGGGCGGCGATCGTCCAGAGATTGTCACCCTGGCGGACCGTGTAACTGGATGCCGCGTCCGCGCGCAGGGCCAGCGGAGCGAGCACCGCGCATCCGCACGCGATCAGGACAAGACCCAGGTGCCGCGTCGTCAACCTCCGCCCCCCTCCGGACGTAGTGTGCAGTGCGGACCGGGACACCCGAGCCACGGGCTCGCCCCCTCTGCCTATTCGTCCCGGTCACCCATGCTCCTCCCGCCGCCCGGAGGGCGACGCGGGCTTCCACCTGGTACCATGCCCCGCCCCGTCGCGTGTCAGACCGCGCCGTGACGCCGCCGACGGAGGGGAAGGAGTTCGGCGGTTGGAATCCTGTGGGCATGCAGGTCCTCGAGGTCAAGCGCACGCTCGCGGGGGAAACCAAGACGTACGCATGCCGCGCCGCGGCGCTGACGGCGGACCACGCGGTGCTCCTCTACACGCTCGAACGGTCTGGGACCGTCGGCGGCCTGACGCTACCCGCCGGCACCCTCACCGTCGCGTACTACTGGACCGATCGGCCCTACAACGTCTACCACTGGATCGCCCCGGACGGAGCCACGCTGGCGTACTATTTCAACCTGAGCGGCCGGCCCCGCATCGACCACGCGCGGCTGGAGTGGGAGGACCTGGAGGTGGACGTCCTCGTGACCCCGGACGCGCGCGCCCACGTGCTCGACGAGGACCGCGTGCCGGCGAGCGCCGCCGATCGGCTGCCCGAGATCGCCGCGGCGCGCGATCGCGTGCTGCGCGAGTACGGTGAGGTTACCCGCAGCGTCGAAACCGCGTCCAGGACGCTGCTGACAGCGGACGCCGGCGCCGCGGCGACCGCGCCGAAGCCGTCCTGATGCGGCTGCGCGAGAGCGTCGTCGTGGTGACCGGTGCGAGCCGCGGCATCGGACGCGCGATCGCCCAGGCGTTCGCGCGAGAAGGCTCGGCGGTGGTGGTGAACGCCGCACGGTCGATCGCGGAGGCGCGCGCTGTGGCCGAGGCGATCGTCGCGAGCGGCGGACGGGCGATCGCCGTGCAGGCCGACGTCGGCGATCCGGCCGAGGCGCAGGGCCTGATCGCGAAGTCGGTCAAGGCGTTCGGACGTCTGGACGTGCTCGTCAACAACGCCGGGATCGTGGACCGGGCCACGCTGTGGCAGATCGACGAAGCGCGCTGGTCGCGGATGATGGCGGTACACGTGACCGGGCCGTTCTTCGCGGGCCGGGCAGCCGCGCAGGTCATGCTCAAGCAGGGCGGGGGCGGCGCGATCGTCAACATCGCGTCGATGCGCGGCATCGAACCGGGGTCCGGCCCGCTCCACTACAACGTCAGCAAGGCCGCCGTGCTGATGCTCACGAAGTGCCTGGCGCGCGACCTCGCGCCCCACGTGCGCGTGAACGCGATCGCGCCCGGCTACACCGAGACCGCGTTCCACGCCGACCGGACGATTGCGGAACGCGAGCAGATCACGTCGCGCATCCCGCTGCGCCGGTTCGGCCGGCCTGAGGAAATCGCGCGCGCGGCCGTGTTCCTGGCGTCGGACAGCGCGGCGTACATGACGGGGCACACGCTGGTGCTGTCGGGCGGCGTGGTGATGGCGTGACCCGGACCGGCGTTTACGATTCTTCGAGCTTTCGGTCCCGTTGCTTCTTCTCGAAATCCGCGGGCTTGACGCCGTCCAGGAACTTCTTGAACTCCTCGACCTCGTGCTCGTCGAACGCCTTCTTGAGCGGGATCGCGGTCGCGGCGACCTTCTCCTCGACGTAGATCGGGGCTTCGGTCCGGAGCGCCAGCGCGATCGCGTCGCTTGGCCGCGAGTCGACGACGACGTCCGCCCCGTTGCTGGTCAAGTGGATCTCGGCGAAGTAGGTGCCGTTCTGAAGATCGGTCACCACGATGCGGCTCACGCTGACCGTGAGGTGCGTGAGCATCGCGCGAATCAGATCGTGGGTCATCGGCCGCGGCATCTTCACGCCCTGCAGCTCAAGCGCGATCGACTGCGCCTCCGGCGTGCCGATCCAGATCGGCAGCGCGAGCGTCTCGGCCTGATCGACGAGCAGCACGACGGGGTTCATCTGCTGGTCCATCGCCACCGTGCGTACCTTCATCCAGATCATGCACCGCCTCCGACACGCCGACCGCGTCCGGTTTACGCCAATTATAACAGAGCGCCTACGTCGAGGAGAGCCCTCGGCGGTCGTACGTGTACACCTTGCCGTTCGCACGGAGCTTGACGGGATTGCGCCACAGCGCGTACACGGCCTTGAGGAAGAACCCGACGCGCTTTGACTCGAGCTTGCGGTCCTCGTCCATGTGGACGAGGAGCAGGTCCCGGCCCTGCGACGCCGGGTCCACCTCGACGCGCGGCTCCCCCTTGTACAGCTTCTGCGCGATCAGCATGTCCTTGACCTTCTGCAGATCATAGCTCTTCTGCTTCTCCTTGGGGTCGTACACGAACAGATCGAGGCGCCGCACCATCTCTTCCGTCAGGGCGACGTCGATCAGGCTCACGTCCTCGTAGAACCGCCGGATCTCGAGCGCCCGCGCGAACCCCTCGTGGTCGCGGACGTGCTTGAACAGCGTGTACCCGATCGTGTACGGCGCCGGCCGGTTGCAGAGCTGCACGGACAGGCTGGCCCACTGGCGGGCGGGGAGGAGCCGGGTAAGCAGCTCGGCCTCGATGAACGTCGCCCAGCCCTCGTTGATCAGATGCGTCC
>DASQGM010000096.1:0-2969 GCA_035632615.1 bacterium
GGTACGCCTCGTGGAACCGCCCGGCGATCGCGGCGGGCCGACCCCGCTCGTCGCCGGGGACGGCGACTTCGATCTCGAACGCCTGCCCCTCGTACCGCATGTCGGCGCTGTACAGCACGAACGACGACTCCAGCGGGATCCCGTGGGCGCTCTCTTCCGCCAACCACTGCCGCCCCTGCCGCTCGAGCGCCGCGTACGCCTCCTCGAGCACGGCGTCGGTCGTCTGGTAGTCGCTCCGATACAGCGTGTGGACGAAGTCGTTCCGCAGGTCGGCGACGATGCACCCGAGCGCGCACAGCGTCCCCGGCGACGGCGGGATCAACACCTTCCCGATCCCCACCTCCTTGGCGAGCAGGAACGCGTGGGTCGGCCCCGCCCCGCCGTACGCGAGCAGCGTGAAGTCGCGCGGATCCACGCCCTTCCGCGCCATCAGCGGCGTGAACTGGGCGTACATGTTTGAGGTGGCGACGTCCAGGATGGCCTGGGCGACCTCATGCGAGCCGAGCTTGATTCCCCGGCCGAGCGCCGCAAGCGCCGACGCGGCCAGCGCGGGGTCGAGCGGCATCTGCCCGCCCAGGAACCGGTCCGGCGCGATGATGCCGAGGTGCACGTACGCGTCGGTCACGGTGGGCAGCGTGCCGCCGCGTCCGTAACAGGCCGGACCGGGGTCCGCGCCCGCGCTGCGCGGTCCCACCTTCAGGATCCCGGCCGCGTCCAACCACGCGATCGAGCCGCCGCCCGCACCGATCGACGAGACGTCCACCGCGGGCATGATCACCGGGAAGTCCCCAACCTGGTTCTCGGTCGAGTACGCGGCGTGGCCGTCGACGACGACCGCCACGTCCGCGCTCGTGCCCCCCATGTCGACCGTCACGATCCCCGCGGCACCGGCGAGCCGGGCGACGTGGGCCGCGCCGATCACGCCGGAGGCGGGCCCGGAGAGCAGGGTCTGCACCGGTTCCTCCGCCGCGCGCGCCGCCGTCATCACGCCGCCGTTGGACTTCGTGGACAGCACCTGGGCGCGCAGCCCCCGCGTCACGGCCCCGGCCTCGAGGTTGTGGAAGTATCCCGCCATGCGCGCCCCGATGTACGCGTTCATCACCGCCACGAGACACCGCTCGTACTCCCGCTGCTGGGGCCACAGATCGGCGCTGGTGCACACGAACAGCGCGGGGAACTCCGCGCGGATCAGGTCCCGCACCTGATGCTCGTGCGCCGCGTTCTTGTAGGCGTGCATGAAGCACACCGCCACCGCGGTCACGCCCTCGGCGGTCAGGCGGCGCACCGCCGCCCGCACCTGATCGGGATCGAGCGGACGGTGGACGCGCCCGTCGGCGAGCAGGCGCTCGTCGACCTCCTCGACGAGGTCCCTCGGCACCAACGGCAGCGGCTTGTCCCCATAGAAGTCCGTCGTGTTTTCCAGCCGGAGCCGGCGGATCTCGAGCACGTCGCGCAGCCCACGGGTTACGAGGAGCCCGGTGGTCGCCCCGTTCCGCTCGATCAAAGTGTTGACGCCGAGCGTGGTGCCGTGGACGAACAACGCCACGTCTTCGGGCGCGACCTCGGCCCGGCGCAACTCCTCGAGCGCCGTGAAGATCGCCTCCTCGGGCGCGCCGGGCACCGACGGCGTCTTGAGCGTCGCGATGACGGCCCCGGCCTCGTCCGCAACCATCACGTCCGTAAACGTCCCCCCGATGTCCACGCCGAGCCGGTACCGAGCCGCCATCCCGTCTAACCTCCTCACGAATCCCCGCGGAGCAGGCGCCGTGCGGACGCGCCGCTACCGCCCGACGACGAGCATCTCGCTCGTATCGATGTGGGTCGTCAGCCGTTCGCCGCCGCGCTCGGTCACCCGGACGAGGTCCTCGACGTGGAACCGCCCGAGGCCGGCGAAGGCGTGGGCGATCTCGACGCAGATCAGCATCTCCGGGACCAGCGTCTCCTCCTCAAACCGATTGAGGATCGGATACTCGTGCAGCCGCAGGCCCAGGCTGTGCCCGATCGCGTCCATCGCGAAGTCCATGCCGAGGTCCTTGCCGATCGCGACCGACTCGCGGTAGAGGTCGGACGCCCGCCGTCCCGGCTTCGCCCGCTGGATCATCTCCCGCTGCAGCGTGATGATCTTGCGGTACGCGTCGCGCTGGGCCGGCGAGGGATCGCCGACGATGGCCATCCGGCCGAAGTCCGTGTAGTATCCGCGGAAGAACCCGACCATGTCGAGCCGCATGATCTGCCCGCGCCCTACCGGCGTCTCGTCGGGGACGGAGTGCGCGATCAGCGTCCGTTCGGGGCCGGACGCGAAGCTCACGAACGGCACCCAGTCCGCCCCCCCGGCGTGCAACCGTTGGGTCATCCGGCGCACGATCGACCGTTCCGCCTCGCCCGCGGTGGTCGCGACGTACCCGTCGTGAACCGCGGTCTCCCAGACGCGCGCGATCTCCGTCATGTGCCGGATCTCCTCCGGCGTCTTGACCATGCGCGAGCGGTTCAACAGGCGCTCCGCATCGAGGAGCTCCAGGTCGGGCAGGGCCTTGCGGAGGAGATCTCCGTCCCGCGTGGGCAGATATCCGGTCTCGATCCAGACGCGCCCCCGCGACAGGCCCCGGTCCCGGAGCGTCTGCACCAGCCCCTCCACCGGCAGCACCGCGTGCTCCGTGTACGGCACGATGTCGTCGATCCAGGACTGCGTGCGGGCCGTGTACTCGACGACGGTGCTCACCACGAAGAACGGCGCACCCCGCCGCGGGTACACGGCGAACGCCAGGCGATCGCTGATCATCCGCTGGCTGATGATGAACACCCCGGCGAGGTGCTGCACGTTCTCGGGTGAGACGCCGATTATGGCATCCACCCCGGCCGATTCCATCTCCCGCCGCAGGGTCGTCTCGAGATGCTCCCGTTTCGTCATGCGTCTCCTCCTCCGTCCCGCCACGCCCGGCGAGCACGCCGCTCGGGCGGCCGATGCAGCT
>DASQGM010000097.1:0-3248 GCA_035632615.1 bacterium
CGGTTCGACAGGCGGCCGCGGAGGCCCGGAGGGTGTTGTTGGACTTGGCGTCGGCCCGTCTTGGGGCGCCGGCTAGCCAGCTCTCCGTCCGCGACGGCATCGTGCGGCGGGCGGACGACCCGACCAAGACCGCATCGTACGGGGAGCTGATCGGCGGACGGCGTTTTGACGTCACGCTCGCGGCCGACGGTGGAAACGACACGCTCGGCGCGGCGGGGAGCGCGCGGCCGAAATCTCCGGATCAGTACACCATCGTCGGCGCCGCCGTGCCGCGCATCGACATCCCTGACAAGGCGATCGGCCGGTTCACGTATGTGGTCGACGTGCGCGTTCCCGGCATGGTGCACGGCCGCGTCATCCGTCCGCCGGTCCCGGGGGCAAAACTTCTCCGCATCGAGGGCGCACAAGGCTTGCCCGGGCTGATCAAGGTCGTGACGAAAGGAAACTTCGTCGGGGTCGTGGCCGAAACCGAGTGGGGCGCGATTCAGGCGGCGCAGAAGCTCAAGCTCACGTGGTCGACAACGACCGCGACCTGGCCGGCGATGGCCGACCTGTACACCGCGATGTGGGCCGCGCCCGCCCGTACTCGCCGGGTGATGGCACAGATCGGCGATGTGGACGCGGCGCTGGCGTCGGCGGGACGCACGATTCAGGCGCGCTACGAGTGGCCGTTCCAAGCGCACGCGATGATGGGTCCCGGCTGCGCGGTAGCCGAGGTTCGTGGCAGGGACGCCACGGTGTGGTCCAGCACACAGCATCCGCACCAACTCCAGCGGGGGATCGCCGAGTTGCTCGGCTTCCGGACCGACACGGTGCATGTGATCTGGGTGGAAGGCGCCGGCTCGTACGGCCGTTCCGGGGCCGAGGACGTCGCCGGGGACGCCGCCCTCCTGTCGCAGGCCGTGGGCCGGCCGGTGCGCGTGCAGTGGATGCGAGCAGATGACACCGCTTGGGACCCCAAAGGACCGCCGGTCGTCATGGCGGTCCGTGCGGGCTTGGACGACCGCGGCGCCGTAGTCGCCTGGGACTACGTGGCGCGCGCGTTTTCCGGCAGCGGGATTCCGCCGAGTCCCGCCACCGCGGGGAACTTGCTCGCCGGTCAGTTGATGGGGCTGTCGGCGGCAGGCGTCGACGTCCCCACGACCGTACAAGAGAACTACGCGTTCGCGGCCAAGCGCAAAGCCGGCGAGATCGTGCCCTGGCCCCAGGACGGCTCGCCGCTGCGCACGTCGAACCTGCGGGCTCCCAGCCAACCGGCCACCACGTTTGGTGGAGAGTCGTTCGTGGACGAGATGGCGGCCGCGCTCCGCGTCGATCCGGTGGAGTTCCGCCTGCGCCACCTCCAAGCCCCGCGCGACCTCGCGGTCGTGCGGGCGGCCGCGCAGCGTGCCGCCTGGGTCTCGCGGCCGTCGCCGCAATCGGGCACCCCGCGGTCCGGCCTGGCCACGGGACGGGGCATCGCCTACGCCCCGCGCGGCAACACCCTGGTGGCGACCGTCGCCGAGGTGGAAGTCAACCAGGCGACCGGACAGGTCCACGTAACCCGCCTGGTGATCGCCCACGACTGCGGGCTGATCATCAACCCGGATGGCCTCCGGGGGACGATTGAGGCAAACGCGGTGCAGTCGACGAGCCGGGCCCTCAAGGAGGAAGTGCAGTGGGGGCCGTCCGGCGTGACCAGCGTGGATTGGGTCACGTACCCGATTCTGAGAGCGCCCGAGATTCCCGACCGCGTCGAGGCCGTCCTGATCAACCGCCCCGATCTGCCGCCGTTTGGAGCCGGGGAACCTGCGTCGGTGACCACGGCGCCGGCCATCGCCAACGCGATCTTTGACGCAACGGGCGCACGGCCTCGCACCGTCCCGTTCACGCCCGCGCGGGTCAAGGCCGCGCTTCAACACCGCGCCTAGCGAGCGCAGCGTAGTCAGCTCCGCGGGGATCCTGGGCTCCGGTCGATCTGCGGCGGGCCGGAGCCCGCAGCCCCCCCGGGCAGCCTCGCGAGACGCTCCAGCGTCGCCCTACTTCGATGGGCGGTCGGCCGTCGAAGACGCGGGTCGGCCAGATCGCGGATGGCGTCCCCCAAGATGTTCCAGCCCAATACGAACAGGGTGATCGCGACCGCGGGGAACACGACCGTGTACCAGTACACGAAGGCGTGGCCCGGCGCACCGAGGATCCACTTCCGCGAGAGGGCGATCAACTGTCCCCAATCGGCGTACCCGATCTCCGTGCCGAGGCCGAGAAAGCTGAGCGCCGCAGACACAATCACGACATTGCCCATGTCGAGCGACCCGTACACGAGAAACGGGTAGATCGCGTTCGGCATCACATGGCGGAGAATGATGCGGAGATTGCTTCCGCCAAGGGCCCGCGAGGCGGTCACGAACTCGCGTCCGGTCAGCGAGAGGACCTCGCCGCGCACGAGGCGTGCGTAGATCGGCCAGTTGACCGCGCCGATGGCCAAGATGATCTTGTCGAGCCCTTTCCCGAGGACGGCGACGATGACGACGGCGAGCACGAGCCCGGGGAACGCCAGAAACACGTCCGTGATCCGCATCACGATCTCGTCGATCACGCCACCGTAGTACCCGGCGACGCCGCCCAGGACGAACCCGAGCACCAGCGAGACGCCGACGATGCTCAACGTCACCTTGAACGCCGTGCGGGCGCCCCACGCGATCCCGTAGTATAGGTCAAACTGATTCTCCGTCGTGCCGAACGGATGGAACGCGTCCGGCGGGCGGGGCTCGATCTCAAAGCCCGTCGTGGGAATGAGGTACGGATCGCGGAGGGATGTGGGCGGCGCCAGGATCGGAGCGGCGGCCGCCATCAGCGCGAACGATGTCACCGTCCACAGCGCGATGCGCGCGAGCGGCCGGCCCCGCAGTTCCTGGAGCGCAACGGGCGATCGTCGAAGGAGGCTCACGATCACGACAACGAGCGCGATGACCACGGCCGCCGCGAACGGTTGTTGGACCACGCGATGGGCGAGCACTCCCACATTCATGTCCCGCCCCCGCTCACCGCAGCCGGATCCGCGGGTCCACGTAGCCGTACAGCACGTCGGCCGCGAGGTTGACGAACACCGTCACCCCGGCGACGAACAACGCGAACCCGGCCACCGCCGGCACGTCGAGCTCAACCGCCGCGGTGGCGCCCCACCGTCCGATCCCCGGGTAGTTGAAGATCGTCTCGGTGATCACGACGCCCCCCAGCAACCCGATGAAGATCGAGCTGCTCAAGGTGAC
>DASQGM010000098.1:0-3925 GCA_035632615.1 bacterium
CAGAACGGTGAGTGGCGCTGCAGGTCGGCTCATGCATTGAGCATACACCAACCATCGTTAAGTATCAATACATTTCGGACACTGCACTAGTTGGCTCCAGTTCAACTATGATATGCGATTCCTCCCCAAGATTCGCCCTGACCGCGAGAATGACGCGGAGGCAGAGGTGAGAGCCGGTTGAGGACGGGCCTCGCGCAGCGAGTGGGGTGCAAGAGGGCGACGCCGGACCTGGGCGAAAGCCGAGGCGCTCCGGTGTGTTTCCGGCGTCGCCATCCTCTTGGCCTGCCGCCGTGAGGCCGCGGTAGCGGTATAGGATATGGACAAGACATGGACATACCAATGACTGCCAAGTACTCTGAGGCTGGCCCCCACTTCATCGCTCACGAACTCGTTCGAGCTAGCGAGTGCTAGACGGGCGAAAGAAGGAGTGATCCGGTGCTCTTGGACACTTTTCAGGAATACACCGACCCCCGACTTGTCGCCCTGTACGATACGCTGAGTGCGTCCCGCGCCGACACGGCCTTCTACATCAGGCTGGCAAGGACGCTGTGCGTGTCGTCGGTCGTCGACATCGGCTGCGGCACGGGGCTCCTGGCTTGCGAGCTGGCCGGGCGCGGTCACCGGGTGACGGCCGTCGATCCATCGCCCGCCATGCTGGACTTCGCCCGCCGTCGTCCGGGCGGCGAAGGCGTGCGCTGGATCGAAGGCGACGCGAGCCGGCTGGGCGAGGTGCAGGCCGACCTGGCAATCATGACCGGCCACGTGGCCCAGGTGATCGGCGATGACGAGAGTTGGCGCACGACGCTGGGCGCCACACACCGCGCCCTGCGGCCGGGGGGGCGCGTGGCGTTCGAGAGCCGCAACCCGCGTGCACAGGCATGGGCGCGATGGACGCCGCAGGCATCGCGCCGGAGTATCCAGCACGCTGCGCATGGACCGATCGAAGTGTGGGAGCAGCTGATCGAGGTGGCGGGTGCGCGGGTGCGGTTCGAGATCCACTACCGGTTTTCGTCGTCTGGTGAAGAACTGGTGTCTACGGGCGAATTGCGGTTCCGTACCCGGACCGAACTAACCCAGTCACTCATCGACGCCGGTTTCTCCGTGGAACACGTCTTCGGCGACTGGGACGGTCAACCGGTCGAGGCGGAGAGCCGGGAGTTCATCTTCCAAGCGGTACGCGGGTAGCGCGATTGCGAGGCTGGCTTGGGACGCGGCGGCCGTGCCGATCACCGCTCTTGTCGACATCGGCTTGGCCCGCTTCCCTGCTCAAGATGTGACGGATGTGAAAATCTATACTGCAGTAAATCGCCCGTAGGGCCGCGAGGCACAGGATCGACGGGGCGTCGCGACCTGGCTGCCGAGGCGGGGTGACGCCGCGCCCTACGTCCACGGTGTGCCGAACGTCGGGAACCGGCGGGGCGACAGCAGCTGCGCGTAGGACACCGGCGTGGGGAACATCTTCCACGGGTTCATGCGGCCGTCGGGATCGAACACGTCCTTGACCGTCCGCATCGCCTGCAGATCCGCGTCGTTGTAGATCCACGGCATGTAGTTGTTCTTCTCGAACCCCACGCCGTGCTCACCGGTGATCGTGCCGCCGACATCCACGCACAGGCGCAACATCTCCTCCCCCGCGCGGACCACCCGCTCGGTCTCGCCGGGCACGCGGGCGTCGAACACGATGAGCGGGTGCAGGTTGCCGTCCCCCGCGTGGAACATGTTCACCAGCGTCAGCCCCTCGCGCGCGGCGATCTGCTGAACCCCCCGCAGCACCTCGGGCAGCCGGGACCGCGGCACCACGGCGTCGTGCAGGTAGTAGTTGATCGCGATCCGGCCCATCGTCCCGAACGCCGCCTTGCGCCCGAGCCACAACGCCTGCCGCTCCTCCTCCGTGTGGGCGGCACGGACGTCGCTCGCGCCGTGGGCGCGGCAGATCTCATCCACCGTCGCCCTGGCCCGGGGCAGCGCGTCGCGGAGGCCCTCCACCTCGATCAGGAGCACCGCCTCCGCGTCGAGCGGGTACCCCGCGTGCACGAACGGCTCGATCGCCTGGATCGCGTTGTGGTCCATCATCTCGAGGGCGACGGGGCCGACCCCGCGTCCGATGATCTCGGTCACGGCCTCGCCCGCGCGCCCCAGGTCGTCGAAGACCGCCAGCAGGGTGACCACGTCCTCGCGCCGACGCAGCAGTCGCACCCACACGCGCGTGATGATCCCGAACGTGCCCTCGGCCCCGACGACGAGGCCGGTCAGGTCCAGGCCGGGGGCATCCGCGCCATCCCCGCCCAGCCGGACGAGGCTCCCGTCGGCGAGCGCGATCTCGAGGCCCAACACGTGGTTCGTCGTGACGCCGTACGCGATCGTGTGCGGGCCCCCGGCGTTGTGCGCCACGTTGCCGCCGATGCTGCTCGCGTACTGGCTGCTCGGGTCCGGGGCGTAGAGGTACCCGCGCTCGGCCACGGCCCGCGTGATCTCGATGTTGGTGACGCCCGGTTCGACGATCGCGACGCGGCTGTCGAGGTCCACCTCGAGGATGCGGTCCATGCGGTTGAGGCCGACGACGATGCCGCCGATGATCGGCAGCGCGCCGGCCGCGATGCCCGTCCCGGCGCCGCGCGGGATCACCGGCAGGCGGTGGTGCGCCGCGACCCGCAGCACGCCGCACACCTCGGCGGCACTCCCCGGCAGCACCACGAGATCCGGCACCGCCGTGATGTTCGACGCGTCGTACTCGTACGCGAGCATGTCGCCGAGGCCCTCGAACACGTACGCCTCGCCGACCACGCCAGCGAGGTCCCGAACCACCGCCGCACGCGAGGGGATGGCGACGCGGGCGGCGGCGATCTCCATCAGCGGCGCGGCTGCGGTCCGGTCACGTCGCGGGCGCGCCGGCGGCGCCCGTCGGCAGGTGCGACGCCTTCCACGCGGCCAGCCCGCCGACGAGATCGGCGACGGCCTCCGTCCCGCGCGCGGCGAGCAGGCTCGCCGCGATCGAGGAACGGTACCCGCTCTGGCAGTGCACGACGACCGGCCGGTCCCGGGGCACGTCCGCCAGCCGCTCCAACAGGTGGTTGAGCGGGATCGCGAGGCTGCCCTCGATCCACTCGAGATTTCGCTCGGCCGGGCCGCGCACGTCCAGCAGCACGGGCGGCCGCCCGGATCCGAGTTGCTCGGCGAGCGCCGCCGCGGTCACCCGTTCGGTCCGTCGGACCAGGTCGGGCCGCGGGTCGAGCGCGGCCATCCCGCCGTCGAGGTATCCCGCCACATGGTCGAAGCCGATCCGCCCGAGCCGCATCGCCGATTCCTGCTCCCGGCCCGCGTAGGCGACGATCACGATCGGACGGTCGTGATCGAGCAGCGTCCCCGCCCACGTCGCAAACTGCCCGCTCAGGCCGATGTTCACGCTGTCGAGCAGGTGCGCCCCCTCGAACTCACCCGGCTCGCGCGTGTCGAGCAGGCTCGCGCCGGCGTTGCGCAGACGGAGAACCTCCTCGAGCGCCAGCGGGCGCAGCTCCCGCGCGAGCGCCGCCTCCAGCGTCGGACGCTCCTTGGTGTTGAGGATCGCGTCGTACGTGAAGTACGGCGGCGCGTCCGGCTGGTCGGCAAGCACAATCTGGATGAACTCCTCGCGCCGCATCGAATGGAGCGCGTAGTTGTACCGGCGCTGGACGCCGATCGTGGACACGGTATCCGTGCTCAGGCTCTTGCCGCACATCGATCCTGCCCCGTGCGCGGGGTACACGAGCGTCTCGTCGGGAAGCCGGAGCAGCTTCTCGTGCAGCGAGTCGTAGAGCATCGCCGCCAGATCGGCCGGCGCCCAGCCCAACGCCGCCCTGAGATCCGGCCGCCCGACGTCGCCGATGAAGAGCGTGTCCCCGGTCAGCACGGCGTGGGGAACGTCCGCGCTCTTTGTCCGATCGTACAC
>DASQGM010000099.1:0-14607 GCA_035632615.1 bacterium
CGTTCCACGACGGCCAGCCGTTCACCGCCGACGCCGTCGTCTACACGTTTGAGACCATCCTCGACCCCAGTTCCAAGGCGCCGTACCGGAACCTGTATACGCCGATCGCCAAGATCGAGAAGGTGGACGCGGAGACGGTGCGGATGACCACCAGCGCGCCGTATGCGCCGCTCCTTTCCTATCTCAACATCGGCATCGTGCCCAAGCACATCGGCGAGAAGAACGACGGGTCGCTGGCGTCGCGCCCCGTCGGCACGGGGCCGTTCCGGTTCGTCTCGTGGGACCGCGGTTCCAAGATCACCCTGGAGGCCAACGCTCGCTACTGGGGCGGCGCGCCGAAGGTGCGGGGCCTGGTGATCAACATCGTGCCGGACAACTCCGCGCGCGCGGCGGCCGTGGAGGCCGGCGATCTCGACCTGATTCACTCGCCGCTGTCGCCGCAGGACGTCGCGCGCCTCCGCAAGTCGAGCAGCCTGGCCGTGACGAAGATGACGGGCCTCGGCATCACGTATCTCAACGTCAACACGTCCGTCTGGCCGCTCAGCGACGTGAAGGTCCGCCAGGCGCTGGCCTACCTTACCGACCGTCAGGCGATCGCGGCGGACATCTATCAGGGGATGGACCAGGCCGCGACGTCGCTGCTGACGCCGGGGCTGTGGGCGTACACGAACAACGTGCGCCAGCCCGAGTACAATCCGGCGAAGGCGCGCGTGCTGCTGCAAGAGGACGGGTTCGCCCTGCAGGGCGGCGTGTACGAAAAGGACGGGAAACCGTTGGCGATCGAGTTGTGGACGCACAGCGAGGACCCGAACCGCGTGCAGGCCGTCGAGTTCCTCCAGAACGCGTGGCAGAAGTACGGCATTCGCGTGAAGGTCTCCACCAACGAGTGGCCGACGTTCTCGAGCGCCGTCTACGCCTCGAAACACCAGGTGGCGCTCCTGGGGTGGCTGAACATCGTCGATCCGGACCGGCTGATGTTCAACCAGTTCACCTCGAGCGGCGGGCAGAATTGGGAGAAGTACTCGAACCCCGCCGTGGACGCCCTGCTCCAGCGCGGACGTACCACGCTGGATCGCGCGACCCGCGCCAAGATCTATCAGCAGGCGGCGCAGATCCTGGCGAACGATCAGCCCTACGACGTGCTGCTCTACCAGGGGTACGTGGTCGTGCAGAGCGCGCAGCTGCACGGATTCGTGCCCAATCCGAGCGGCAGCCTGAAGACGCTGGACGCCGTCACCCTCGGTGGCCGGTAGCGCGGCCGCCGGACGCCCGGCGCTGAACGGCTGACGGGGAGGAGGATCGCGTCCGGAGGGACGGACCCGTCCATCCCGAGCCCCGGGTATGCTGCGCTACGTGCTCCGACGTTTGGCCCAGATGGTTGTGGTGCTGTTCGGGATCGCGCTGCTCGTGTTCGGCCTGCTCCACCTCGTCCCCGGCGATCCGGCCGCCCTGTTGCTGGGCCAGCAGGCGACGGCCCAGGACATCGCGCGCCTCAGGCACGTGATGGGCCTCGACCGCCCCGTCTGGTACCAGTTCGCGCAGTACGTCGCGCGCGCGGCGCGCGGCGATCTCGGCACGTCGATCTTCCTCGGCGGGCAGCGGGTCACCGCGCTGATCGGCGTGCATCTGCCCGCCACCGCGGAGCTGGCGTTCGCCGCGATGACCCTGGCGGTGCTGGTCGGCGTGCCGGTCGGCGTCCTGTGCGCCGTCCGGCAGTACTCCGTGATCGACGTCGTGAGCATGTCCGTGACGCAGGTCGGCGTGTCGATGCCGGTGTTTTGGCTCGGCATGCTGTTCATCTTGTTGTTCTCCCTGCAGCTCCGCTGGCTGCCGACGTTCGGCCGGGGGATGCCGCTCCCCGGGGCGTTGCTCGCCCTGCTGGAAGGGAACGGCGCCCCGCTGGTCGACAGCCTCCGGCACCTGGCGATGCCGGCGATGACGTTGGCCCTGTCGGCGGTCGTGCTGATCACGCGCATGGTGCGCTCGGCGATGCTGGAGGTGCTCGGGCAGGACTATGTCCGCACGGCGCGGTCGAAGGGCCTGACCGCGCGGGCGGTGACCTACCGCCATGCGCTACGCAACGCCGTGCTGCCGGTGATCACCATCGTGGGGCTGCAGGTCGGCGCGCTGCTGGGGGGCGCCGTGGTGACGGAGACGATCTTCGCGTGGCCGGGCCTGGGCCAGTTGCTGATCAACGCAATCAGCCAGCGAGATTTCCCGGTGGTCCAGGGGGCGACGCTGGTGATCGCGCTGGTGTTCTCCGTGATCAACCTGGCCGTGGACGTCGCGTACGCCTGGTTGGATCCCCGGATTCACTATGGATAGCGGGGGACGGGCGGGGATCGCGGCGCGCATCCGGCGGAGCCGGGCGGCGCTGGTGGGCGGCGGGCTCGCGGTCCTGATCGGGCTGGTCGCGGTGCTGGCCCCGTGGGTCACCCCGTACGACCCGTTCCAGATGGCGATGGCCCAACGGCTGCAGCCCCCGAGCTGGCCGCATCCGCTCGGCACGGACATGTTCGGGCGTGACATCTGGGCGCGGATGGCGCTCGGCGCGCGCTACTCCCTGGTGGTGGCGCTCCTGGGAGTGGCGATCGCGTCGGTGATCGGGGTATCCGTGGGGCTCCTCGCGGGCTACTATGGGGGGTGGGTGGATACGACCGTCAGCCGGGTCGTCGACGTTTTTCTTGCGTTCCCGGTCATCCTGCTGGCGCTTGCGTTGATCGCCGCCCTCGGGCCCAGCCCCATCAACGCGATGATCGCGATCGGACTCGTGTACTGGACCACGTACGCGCGGGTGGTGCGCGTGTCGGTGCTGGCCGTGCGCCACGAAGAGTACGTGCTGGCGGCGCACGCCGTGGGGGTGCCGGACGCGCGGATCCTGATCCGACACCTGCTTCCGAACGTGCTGGCGCCGGTGATCGTGCTCGCGACCCTCGGGATGGGAGGGGCGATCGTGATCGAGTCGACGCTGAGCTTTCTCGGGCTCGGCGTCCAGCCGCCGGCGCCGTCGTGGGGGTGGACGCTCGCGCTCGGGATGCGATACATGCGGCAGGCGCCGCATCTGGCGGTGGTACCCGGAGTCGCCATCATGCTCACCGTGCTCGCCTTCAATCTGCTGGGCGACGGGGTCCGGGATCTCACGGACGCAAGGGGCCGGACCCGCTGACGCCCCCGGCGCGCCCTCCGATCGTGCGCGACGCACGCAGTGACAGGACACGAAGGCCGCCGTGCGCGGGGGTCTTCGAGCCTCGAAGAGGGGGATGATCATGGTCGGCACACGCACGACGTACACGTCGGTTCCGGTCGTCACGCTGGCGAACGGAGGCGAGCTTCGCGTCCCGATCCACGAGGTGCGCGGGGAGGCGGGCGACGGGCCGACGCTCGGGCTCTCGGCGTGCCTCCACGGCGACGAGCAGGTCTCCACGGAGATCCTGTACCGGTTCCTCGAGGCGCTGGATCCGCGCAACCTGAAAGGGCGGCTCCTCGTCGTGCCCGTGGCCAACGGACTGGCGTACGAGGCGATCACGCGGAACACGCCGCTCGACATGCACAACCTCAACCGGGTGTTCCCCGGCGGCGGGGAAGGATTTCTCACGCACCAACTGGCGGAGGTGCTGGTCGCGCACTTTCTGGACGCGCTGGACTACTACGTCGACCTGCACGCCGGGGGAGCGTACGGGACCGTGGACTACGTCTACATCACGAACGCCGAAGCGCTGTCACGCGCGTTTGGCTCGGCGGTGCTGTTCCGGCCTCCCCAAGGGTATGGATACGGCGGCTCAACGGCGCACTACATGACGTCCAAGGGCATCCCGTGCGTGACCGTGGAGCTGGGGGGCGGAGCGGTGGACCAGTCGGGGTACGTGCGGCGCGGCGTCGCGGGCATCGTGAACGTGATGCGGACGATCGGGATGCTGGCCGGGGACCCTGCGCCCGCGCCGCGTCAGACGGTCCTGCGGACGCTCATGACGCTGCGGCCGCGCGCCGGGGGGATGCTCCTCCCCGAAGCGACGGTGCTGCACGCCACGCTGGCGAAAGACGCCGTATTGGGGCGCATCGTGAGCCCGTACTCGTTCGAGGAACTCGACGTCTGCCGGGCGCCGTTCGAGCGAAGCCTCACGGTGCTGGTCCGGCCTTCGGTCTGCCGCGTGCAGCCGGGGGAGTTTGGGTACATGATCGGCGACCTGGCGACCGCGGAGTGATGGCCGCGGCCCCTCGGGGTCGATAGGCCAGCACCGGATGCGCCCGACGCCGGTGCGGCAAGCGCCTTCGGGCGAATCGAGAGGAGGCGCGACGCATGGGTCTGGTAGGAAACAGGGTTCGTCTGACGCCCGCCCGGCCGCCACGCGACCTGGTGGAGAAGTTTCTTGAGGCGAGCCCTCCGGATCTCGCCGATGCCATGGGCAAGAGCGGGGCGATGCGCGACATCGCGCCGGCGTATCTCCCGATCGCGCGGTGCGTCGGGCCTGCGCTGACCATCAAGATACCCACCGGCAGCTCGATGATGATTCTGAAAGCCATGGAGCTGGCGCAACCTGGAGACGTGATCGTCATCGACGGCCGCGGCGCCGTCACCTCCAGCCTGTGGGGAGGGAACCGCAGTCTGTTTGCCGCCCAGAAGAAGGTTGCCGGCGTGGTCATCGACGGCGCGATGCGGGACGTGGCCGAAACGCGGGAGCTCAACCTCCCGCTCTTTGCGCGTGCGATCTGTCCGATGGCGGGCACGACCGCGGGCCCTGGCGAGATCAACTACCCGATTGCGTGCGGTGGGGTCGTGGTCGCGCCCGGCGACATTGTGGTCGCGGACGCGGAGGGGATCGCGGTCGTTCCGCTGGCCGACGCCGAGGACGTCTACCGCGCCTGGCGCAAGATCGTGGACCGGGAGCGGGCTTGGCGCGTGGATTCCGCGTCCGGCCGGCAGGTGGGCGGGCTCGACGTCGACCGGTTGTTGCGGGACGCCGGCACCGAGGTCGTGCCCTGACCCAGGGCGGTTCTGCGACGACCGCCGACGCTCAGGTCGCGGCCGCGCACCCGCCGTTTCACCATCGAGGGTTCACGCTGCTGTGGACGGCGCGGATGATGTCGGTGATGGGCCTGCAGGTGCAGGCGATCGGCGTCGGGTGGCTGATCTACGCGCTCACGGGATCGGTGCTCAACCTCGGCCTGGTTGGCATAGCGCAGTTCGTTCCGACGGCCTGCCTCGCGCTGTTCACGGGGCACGCCGCCGACCGCTGGGACCGCCGCCGCATCCTCGTCGTGTGCTACCAATCTGGTGCTGTTCCTTGCGGCGCTCCTCGTGGTCGGCGCCGCCGACACGGTCAGTGTGGTCGTGCGGTTGATGCTGGTGCAACTGTCCACGCCCGACGCGATGCGCGGCCGGGTGGCGGGCGTCAGCGGCATCTTCGCGCTCACGTCGAACCAGGTCGGCGAGTTTGAGTCGGGCGTGACGGCCGCCTGGTTGGGCGTCGTGCCCGCAGTAGTCCTCGGCGGCGTCGGGACGGTGGTCGTGGCGGCGCTGTGGGCGTGGTGGTTTCCCTCGCTGCGCCGCGTCGACCGGCTGGACTCGATCGACCGGCCGTGGTGACGCGTCGATCCGGCAGTCGAGCGGAGGAGTCGCGCGGCGCCCCGTGGAACGTGACGGAACGGATGAGCAATCGCCGTAACCCCTCGAACGACCCCGGGAGGCCATCGCCGAGCGGTTCTGTGATCGTCTCCGTGCGCGGGCCGCGCCGTACCGGCCGCCGGATGTCGCCGTCGGCCGCGAGCGCGACGGGCGCGGGGCGCGCGCACGATGGTTGACCTGATCGTCAAGAACGGGACGATCGTCAGCCCGGCCGCGAGCCACCGCGGGCACGTCCTTATCGACGACGGCAAGGTCCTCGAGATCCAGACCCGGGACGACCTGCCTGCGGCCGAACGCGTCATCGACGCCACCGGGCTGCACGTGCTTCCCGGGCTCATCGATCCCCACGTGCACTTCCGGGTTCCGGGGCTCGACTACAAGGAGGACTTCGAGACGGGCTCGCGGGCGGCGGCGGCCGGCGGCATCACGACGGTCATCGATATGCCGAACGTCGTTCCGCCGACGGCCACGGTGGAGGCGTTTCACGCCAAAGCGCAACTCGTCCGCGGCGGAGCTTACGTGGACTACGGATTCTACGCCGTGCTGGTCTCGGGAAACAGCGATCAGATTCTGCCGCTCGCCGGCGCCGGGGTCGTCGGGTACAAGATCTTCCTCGGGGAGACGGTGGGAAACATTCCGGCGCCCGAGGACGGCGAGATCATCGACGCGTGGCGGATCATGGCGCAGACCGGACTCCGCTGCGGGGTGCACGCCGAGGACAACGGCATCATCCTCTATCTTCGTAAGAAGCTGCAGACCCAGGGACGCACGGACCCCCTGGCCCATCTCGAGTCCCGCCCCGCCGTCGCCGAGGCCGAGGCGATCTCGCGCGCGATTCTGTTCGCGCGCGAAGCCGGGAGCAAGCTGATGATCTACCACATGAGCTCCGGGGAAGGCGTTGATCTCGTCCGCCGGGGAAAAGCGAGCGGGGTGGACGTGATGGCGGAGACCGGCCCGCACTACCTCCTGCTGGAAGGGGAGGACATGGGGCGGAGGCGCCTCGGATCGCTGATGAAGATCAGCCCCCCCGTCCGGTCCCGGGAGCACGCGGACGCGCTCTGGCGAGGGGTACTCGACGGCACGATCGAGGTGTTGGGGACCGATCACTCTCCGCACACCCGCGAGGAGAAAATGGCCGATGCTCCCATGGGAGACATTTGGAAGGCGATGGCGGGATGGCCCGGCGTCGAGACCACCGTGCCCCTGATGCTCACGCAGGTCAACGCCGGCAGGTTGAGCCTCAACCACTACGTCAAGGTCCAGACCGAAGGCGCCGCTCGGGCGTGGCACCTCTGGCCGCGCAAGGGACACCTCGGCCGCGGGGCCGACGGCGATGTGACGATCGTGGACCTGCGCCGTGAAGGCACCATCGATCAGGACAGGCTGCACAGCAAGAGCAAGGTGACGCCGTTCCACGGATTCCGCGTCACGGGCATGCCCGTGTACACGATCGTGCGCGGGCACGTCGTCATGGAGAACGGACGAGTCTCCGGCCGGCCGGTCGGCGAGCTGCAACGGCCCGTCGTCTAGCGAGGCCGATCACCACGCGTGCATGCGCGCGCCCGCGTGTCCTCGGAGGGCGGGGACCTCGGGGCCCGGGGAAGCGCGCGGGGCCATTGGCGCGCGAACCGCAGCGGAGGGATATCCAACGATGAAGCTCGAGAAAGAGATCTCGGTTCCAACGGCCCCCGACAAGGTCTGGGCGTTTCTGTGGGACGTCGAACGGGTCGCCCGTTGCCTGCCGGGGTGCCGGGACGTGCGCACGGTCGTGCCGCACGAGCGGTACGAGGCCGTCGTCGCGGAGCGGGTCGGCCCGTTCAAAGTGCAGTTTCCCCTCGAGATCCGGGTGGTGGAGGCGGAGGAGCCGCGCCGGCTGAAGGCGGAGGCGGTCGGCCGCGACGCCGCGATGGGCACCTCGCTCCGCGTGACGCTGGACCTCCAGCTGGAAGGGGCGGGATCCGGCTCGCGGCTCGTCATCGTGTCCGACACGAGCCTGTCGGGGAAACTGGCGACGCTTGGGCACGGCATGATCCAGCAGCGGGCCGACGGCATCATGACGAAGTTTGCCCAGGCGATGCAACGCGAGCTGGAGGGCGCCGGCTAGGCCGGCGCGCGGCGGCGTGATCGCGCCGGGTTCCCGGCCCACGCCAGTCGTCGCGGGGGCAGCGGAGTCGCGGGCGTCCGTTCCGTGATGTACGACCGGTTCGTCAAACCCCTGCTGTTTCGGATGGACCCCGAGCGCAGCCACGACCTCGCGCTTGCGTTCCTGAGCCTCGCGGGGCGGGTGTGGGCCCGCACCGCCACGCCGCCGGCCGCGGACCCGCGGCTCGCGGTCGAGGTGTGCGGGCTGCGGTTCGCATCACCGGTCGGCCTCGCCGCGGGGTGCGACAAGGCAGGCCGCGCCCTGTGGGCGTGGCCCCGGCTGGGGTTCGGGTTCGTCGAGGTGGGGACCGTCACGCCTCGCCCCCAACCGGGCAACCCGCGGCCCCGGATCTTCCGGCTGCCGGAGGACGCGGCGCTGATCAACCGTCTCGGCTTCAACTCCCCGGGGGCCGAGGTCGTGGCGGAGCGCATGGCGCGGGCGCGTCGCGCCGGCGCGTACCCGATCCCGCTCGCGGTCAACATCGGCAAGAACAAGACGACGCCGCTCGAGCAGGCGGCGGACGACTACGTGGGCGCGCTGGACCGCCTGCACGGGTACGCGGATTTCATCGTTATCAACCTTTCCTCGCCGAACACGCCGGGGCTGCGCGCGCTGCAGACGCGGGACGCCGCGGTGCCCCTCCTCGAGGCGATCGCCGACCGCAACCGGAGCCTGGGGGAGAAGCCGCTGTTCGTGAAGGTGGCGCCCGACATGTCCCCGGAAGAGCTGGAGGCCGTCGTCGATGCGATTCGCGGGCGCGCCCACGGGCTCGTCGCCACGAACACCACGGTTCGCCGCGAGGGGCTGCGCAGCCCGCGCGCAAGCGAGTCCGGCGGCCTCAGCGGCGCGCCGGTGCGGCGTCTCGCGACCGACGCGGTCCGCGTGCTCTCCCGCGCCACCGGCGGCCGGGTGCCGATCATCGGCGTCGGCGGGATCATGACCGCCGACGACGCGTACGAGAAGATCAAGGCCGGCGCGACGCTCGTGGAAGTCTACACCGGCTTTGTGTACGGCGGTCCCGGGTGGCCGCGGCGGGTCGCGCAGGGACTTGTGCGGCTGCTGGAGCGAGACGGCCTGCGGACGCTACGCGACGCCGTCGGCGTCGAGCGCAGATAGGACCGCCCGCCGGTGGCCGCCGCGCGCCCGTCTGACGTTACTCATCGACGCCGCGGACGATCGCGGCGATCGTGTCCGCGAACTGGATCTGGCTGTCGTCCTCGGGGCGGTACCCGAGCGTGGCGCGCGCGTTGGCGAGGCTCCAGAATCGGTGGGTGTTGCCGCTGATCCCGTAGACGATCAGAAACGGGATGCCGTTCGAATCCGCGATGTTCTCGGTTTCGACCATCCGGATCGCTTGCTGCACCTGGTCGCGCCGGGACAGGTACGCGCCCAGGGCGCGGTGCATTCCTTTGAGGTCTCCCGGTCGCACGTGAAGCACGTCGTCGTCCCGAGGTCCGCCGATGCGCCACTGCACGATTTCCAGCGCCCGTCCTCCCACCCGCCCTGTGGCAAAGACGAAGCCGAGCAGTTCGTACGACGCCTTGGACCAACCGTACCAGTTGTCCGATCGCGGCGGCATCTCGGGCGTGATCATGTCCAGCTTGTCCGCCCAGACCAGGCGCTCGTAGTAGTCCGTCGCGTGGTTGGAGCTGGCGACGATCACGCGACGCACGCCTTCCTCGAGCGCAGTCTGGTAGACGTTGTATGCGAGGGCCAGGTTTTGATGCTCGGCCCAGAACTTCGCCTCGGTGTTGTCGTTCCAGCCGGCCGGTTCCGAGGGTCGCGTGAACGCGCAGTGGATCACGGCGTCGGCACCGCGGAAGTACCGCCGGTACGCGTCGCGGTCCGGGTCGGCCAGATTCGCGACGACGACGCCGGGCACAGGGGTGTCGTGACGGCTCGTGCTCCGGACGTCGATCGGGAGCACGTCCCATCGCGCGCTGATCTCGGCGAACATGCGCTGGGCAATGTAGCCGCACGCTCCGGTCAGGACGACGCGACGTTTCGCCATGGGCTGTGTTCTCCGCGTGAGGTGAGGAACGGCGTGGCCACTCACTGATTCGCAGCAATCGCGCGATTTCCTCTCCTCAACGCACCGGCCGCGCGCGGCGCGGAGGGAGATGAAGCACGCGACGAGGCGTCGAAACTGTACCGCGGCGCCGTGCTCGCGTTCACCACGCCCGCAGCGGGCGCGGCCACTCGAAGCGGAGGTGGGAAGAGTCGTGACCACACGGTTGATTCTGTTGAGCAACGCTACGATCGTCGACGGGACGCGTCCGGATCGGCGCGAAGACCACCACGTGCTCGTCGAGGGAGGGACGATTCGGGAGGTGTCCGACCGTCCCATCACCGCCGCGTCAGCCGATGCGCTGGATCTGCGGGGTCGGACACTCATGCCCGGGCTGATTGACTGTCACGTCCACGTGATCGCGTCGCTGGTGAACCTCAGCGTGGTGCTGTCCGAGTCGCTCATGACGCTCCGGGCCCTTCCGATCCTCCGCGGGATGCTCGAGCGCGGCTTCACGACCGTGCGGGATGCCGGCGGGGCCGACTACGGCCTAGCCCAGGCGATCGAGCAGGGGTTGGCCGTGGGACCGCGACTGTTTGTGCCCGGGAAGGCGCTCAGCCAGACGGGGGGGCACGGGGACTCCCGAAGCCGGTTCGATGACGCTCCGGTGCACCCGCGCGGCCGGCCCGGAGGGCTCAACCGGATCGCCGACGGCGTCGAGGCCGTGCGTCTGGCGGCCCGCGAGGAGTTGCGCGCCGGAGCGCACCAGGTCAAGGTGATGGCATCCGGCGGGGTGGCGTCTCCGACCGACCCGATTGCGAACACGCAGTATTCTCGCGAGGAGCTCACCGCGGTCGTCGAAGAGGCGGAGGCAGCCCAGACGTACGTGATGGCCCACGCGTACACCGCCAAGGCGATGCGCCGGGCCGTCGAGTGCGGGATCCGCACGATCGAACACGGCAACCTCGTGGACGATGCCACGGCCGCGCTGATGGCCGAGCGGGGCGCGTACGCAGTGCCGACGCTCGTCACGTACGAGGCGCTGGCCGACGAAGGCGCGTCGCTCGGGCTCCCGCCCGACAGCGTGGCCAAGATCGCGGACGTTCGCGAATCCGGGCTTCGCTCACTCGAGATCTTCCGCCGCGCGGGCGTCAAGATGGCTTACGGGACCGACCTGCTCGGCGAGATGCACCGGCACCAATCCTCTGAGTTCGCGATCCGAAGCCGAGTGCTGTCTCCGTTCGAGGTGATCCAGAGCGCGACGACGGTCGCGGCCGAGGTGCTGCGCATGGACGGACGCCTCGGGGTCGTGGCGCCTGGCGCGATCGCCGATCTGCTCGTCGTGGATGGGGATCCGTTATCGGACCTCCGCGTGCTCCTCGACCAAGGCGCCCATCTTCAGGCGATCATGAAGGCGGGGAGCTTCTACAAGAATCAGCTAGCGTCGTGACGCCAAAGGAAACCCGTGAGGCTCTCCCGAGACCGAGGTCTCGGGAGAGCCTCGAGAACGTAGCTCGTGCGCTGGCGGTCCGCTACCTGGTCCGCCCGCCGTTCTGGCAGGACTGATTCTGCGAGCCTCCCCCGCAGTCCGACCCGCGCCCGCGGTTCTGCTGGCCCCCCGAGAATCTCCCGGAGTTGGGATTGTCGTATCGCTGCTGTCCCGGACCGTTGTTTGCGGGAGCGTACCGGTTGACGGGCTGGGACTGGAAGGTCCGGCGGTCGGTGGGGGGTTGCTGGATGCCGGGCCGTGGATCGTTGGAGCCGCGGAACGCCGGTCCAGGTGTCTGGCCGCCCACGTGAGACGGGCCATCCCAGCGGGCGTCGCCCTGCCGTATCGGGGCGCTAAAGGGCGTGCTGCCGTACGTGCCCCGGTAGGGTTGGTAGGCGGCGTGGTAGTAGTGCGCGCGGTACGGCCCATAGTAGGGATACCGGTAGAAGTGCCCGTCGTTGTCTCGGCTCACGAGGTAGGCAAGGGTTCCGACGACGATCGTGCCCAACACGAGGCCTACAACCGGCGCAGGGACCACGATCTCGGGGCACGACGGCGGATAGTACCCGTAGTAGGCTCGGTAGTACGGCCGGTAGTAGTAGTGGTAGTAGGGGCCATAATACGGGTATCGGTAGTAGCCGCCGTCCGGACCGTGGACGAGGAGATAGACCAGGCCGGCCACGACGATCGTCCCGAGCACGATGCCCTCGATCGGCAACGGTGAAGGCTGGTACGCGGAAGGGGCTGGCGGCGCCGACGGCGGCGCGGCATACGCTTGGCCAGACACATCGACGCGCGTGGCCGCGAAGTCGCTCCCGTTGGCGACGAGCCAGATGGTCACGGGCGCCCCGACGTATTGTTGGAGCGCGCACAACGGCACGCTCGCCGAGTCGACCAGGATTGCCGTGTACGGTGCTACAGTGATGGTGTTCGACGCGCCGGAGTTGCTCAGCGTGATCGTCTGCGCGTCGCAGTCGACCGCCTGTATCGTCCCCTGTACCTGAATCGAGGACTGTGCCTGGCCGACGCCGGCGAATCCGAGGAGCGGTACAAGCAGGCCCAGCAGCAGTGCGACGACGTTACGCATCGTGCGCCCCCTCCCGTGCTCGTCCCCCCGGTCGAGGATGACGGTTGCGACACCGCGTCGCCTCCGTCGCTCTCTTTTACCCTAACAACAGCGGTTGAAGAACTCGTGAAGAAGTGATGAAGACGGCGGGTCGAGGCGAACATTCATCAAAATGGTACGCGCGCCCGATCAACTGATCTGCGAGCTGCTGGGCGCGACGGCATGTCGCATCCGGGGCGCCGCCGGCCGGCGGCGCGATCCCGGCGAGGGGCCCGGCGTGCTCGCGAGATCGGGCTCGGGCGCCTATCGGCGCGGGCGGGGAGGGAGCGGCGGGGCTACTCCAGTCCCACGACGTTGCCGTGTTCGTCGACGTCCATGCGCTCGGCCGCGGGGTGCGATGCGAGTCCAGGCATCGTGCGCATGTCGCCGCAGATCGGGTAGATGAAGCCGGCGCCCACCGACGCGCGCACCTCGCGGACCGGCAGTGTCCAGCCGGTGGGCGCGCCCTTGAGGGCAGGGTCCGCCGAGAGCGAGAGGTGGGTCTTCGCGACGCAGATGGGCAGCCGTCCGAAGCCGTTGCGCTCGTAGCTGTCGAGCTGGCGGGTCGCGATCGGCGAGAACGACACGGCCGCAGCGCCGTAGATCTTCGTCGCGATCGTCTCGATCTTCGTGCGCAGCGGCATCTCGTCCGGGTAGAGAAGCTGGAATTCGCTCGGCGTCCGCGTCGCCTCGAGGACCCGCTCCGCCAGCGCCACCGCACCCCGGCCGCCGTCGGCGAAGTGGGTGCACACCGCGACGGTCGCCCCCGCGGACTCGGCGATCTCGCGGATGACGGCGTGCTCCGACGGGAAGTCCCCGGGAAAGGCGTTGATCGCGACGACCGGCCGGACGCCGTGGAGCCGCACATTCTCGATCTGCTTCCGCAGATTGGCGCCGCCGACGTGGACGTCCTCGGGGTTCTCCTTGAGCAGATCGGGGGGCAGGGGGCGGCCCGGCACGATGCGGTAGCGGCCGGAATGCGCCTTCAGCGACCGCACCGTCGCCACGATCACCGCGGCGTCGGGACGCAGCCCCGACGTACGGCACTTGATGTTGAAGAACTTTTCCGCCCCGATGTCGGCCCCGAACCCGGCCTCCGTGATGAGGAAATCGCCGCACCGCACGCCGATCAGGTCCGCGATGATGGACGAGTTGCCGTGGGCGATGTTGCCGAACGGGCCGGCGTGCACCAGCACCGGTGTCTGCTCGAGCGTTTGCAGCAGGTTTGGCTTGATCGCCTCTCGCATGATGACCGTCATCGCGCCAGCCGCCGTGAGCTGCTCCGCCGTGACCGGCTCGCCGCCGCGCGTGTACGCGACCACCGTCTGGCCCAGGCGCCGCCGCAGGTCCTGGAGCGACGTCGCCAGCGCCAGGATCGCCATGACCTCCGATGCCGCGGTGATGTCGAACCCGGTCTGCCGGGGAATGCCGTCCTCCTTGGCGCCCAGGCCGGCGACGATGTTGCGGAGCGACCGGTCGTTCACGTCGAGCACGCGCCGCCATGTGATGTTGGCGGGGTCGATGCCGAGCGCATTGCCGTGGAACAGATGGTTGTCGAGCATCGCCGCGAGCAGATTGTGTGCGGCCGTGACGGCGTGGAAGTCGCCGGTCAGGTGGAGGTTGACGGTCTCGAACGGCACCACCTGGCTGTACCCGCCGCCCGCGGCCCCGCCCTTGATGCCAAACGTGGGACCCATCGACGCCTGGCGAATCGCGATCGTCGCGCGCCTGCCGATCTGGGCGAAGGCCTGCCCGAGTCCGATCGTGGTGGTCGTCTTGCCCTCGCCAAGCGGGGTCGGGGTGATTCCCGTCATCACCACGTACTTTGCCAGCGGGCGGTCCGAGAGGCGTTCCATCGCCTCGAGCTTGATCTTGGCCGCGTGCTCGCCGTACGGCTCCAGCCACTCCGGACGGATCCCCATCGTCTCTGCGACGTCGCCGATGGGTTTGAGCCGAGCGCTGCGCGCGATCTCCAGAGCAGAAGGCAACTGTGTCGTCATCAGTCACTCCCGTCGGGGTGCGGGATGCCGTACCTGCCGTGCGCTATAGTAACACGTGGGACGGCGCGGGGGCGCACGAAGGCGATCACAGCGCCGTGCCGCCGCTGGAGCCGCGCCGACCGCGCGCGCGGCGCCGCCGTGCGGCAGGAATCGAGGCGCGCGGATAGACGGGGGCCGGGGCATGGACGATCTTCGGGCCGGGAAGGCGCAGCTGCGAGTGGCGATGCGATCGCTTCGCG
>DASQGM010000100.1:0-3080 GCA_035632615.1 bacterium
CGGAGCAGCGCGGCGAATGCCTTGCCAGTGTAGACGAGGTTGAAGATGAGCGCCTCCGATGTCGCCGCGGTTCGGATCGCGGCGAGGGCTGCGGCCGTGGGGGCGCCGTACGCTTCACCGCGCTCCCGGTCGTCGAGCCGCAGCTCCTCGTCGGGCACGGGCGCGCCGAGCAGCGCGCCCGCGGCCCGCGCGAACTCCCGCACCTTCGGGCCCACGACATCCGAGAGGGCGCCGACACACACTCCGGTGATCCGCGTCGACGCCAGGCCCTCGGCCGGGCCCCGCGCGCCCACGAGCAGGCCGGCGAGCGTGCTCCCGGAGCCGACGGCCACGTAGAGATGGTCGGGACGGACTCCCGCCGCGCGGCACTGGGCGTCGAGCTCCACGGCGGCGTGCACGTACGCCGCCGCCGCGAGCGCCCCGGCGTGCGAGCCGCCGTGGAGGTACACCAGGTACGGCCTGTCCCCCCGGGCGCGCTCCTCCTCCACCCACGCGTCGAGACGGCGTCGGGTGCCCACCGCGTACGGATCCATCTCGTCCGTGAAGCGGATTTCCGCGCCGAGCAGATAGTCCAGGAGCAGGTTGCCCTGGACCGGTTCCCCGCCGGTGCCGCGCAGGAGCAGACCGACCCGGAGTCCGGCGCGGGCTCCCGCGGCGGCGGTGACGCGGCAGAAGTTGGACTGCGCCGCGGCGGTCGTGAGCAGCGACGTCGCTCCTTCGGCCAGCGCGTCGCCCACGAGGTACTCGATCTTGCGGACTTTGTTCCCGCCGAGTGCGAGGCCAGTCAGGTCGTCTCGCTTGATCCAGAGCTTGATGCCGAGCGTCCGCGACAGGTTCGCCGCGTGCTCGAGCGGCGTGGGCAGCGCGGCCAGCGGGAACCGGGGTAGCCGGTCGAGCGCAGCCACGATCGGAGACCGGCTCACCCTTGTGGCCCCAGCGTGGCGAGCACCGTGCGCATGCCGTCGAGGACGTGATCGCGCATCAGGCGGCCAGCGGCATCCCCATCGCGCCTCTCCAGCAGCTCAAGTAACGCCGCGTGCGCCGCGGGATCGGGCGCGGACAACCGGCTGGGATCGAGCAGGCGCGAGCGGTAGTATTCGCATTGATCCGCGAGGTTCTCGAGGATCTGATCGAGGCGGGGCATGCCGGCGGTTCTCCGTACGTGGCGGTGAAACGCCCTGTCGGCGGTGCGGAGGGCGTGGATCGCGGCCGGGAGCTCCGCGCGCCGCTGCCGCACCGTCTCGTTCAGCCGGCGCGCCTCGTCGAGATCGTCGGCTGAGATCCGGGACGCCGCTTCCCGTGTTGCCAGGGCCTCCAATTCGGCCCGCATCAGGTAGATCTCGCGCACCCCGTCGGGGTCCAGCCGCGCGACGACCGCTTCCTTGTGCGGGGTAAGGCGGACGAATCCTTCGCCCGCGAGACGCTTCAGCGCGTTGGCGATCGTGATGCGGCTGACCCCCAGGTTGGCGGCGATCCGGCTGACCACCACCGGCTCGTCCGGCCCCCAGCGGCCCTGAATGATGGCCTGCCGGATAGAGTCGTAGGCCGCCTGTTCTCTGGTCTTGTATTCGAGAGGCGGCGTCGTGGCCGTGGGTTGCATACTACATGCATTATGCAACCTGGTCGCGAACCCCTGCTGGTTCTAGCGCCTCCAGAAGCCGACCCTGTCGTGGCCCGGCATCATAGAGATAAAAGGTAGTCGTAGCGGGCGAACACCTCCCGGCCGGTGTTGATGAAGACGGTATCTGCGAGGGTCGACCAGAGGATCGATGTGGGCGCCATCGGCGGACTCGGGTTGGCCGTTGGCGCGAGGTTTGAGCGCGGCATGAGTGGCTCCGCTTGCGGGCGCGCGGGAGGAAGGGCCCGATGCTCCACCGTACTGCTGAGGTGCCCGCGTGCGCGCGTTCGCGGCGATTCGAGCGATCGGTGACGATGATGGCGCTGTCCAGGCGGCGGTTTCTGGAAATCGGTCTGGCGTTCTCCGCCGCGGCGGCGTCGTGGGGGGCGTGGCGTGTCCTCGAGCTCGTAAGTCGGCGGCCACCGGAGCCGGCGCTCCGCGATGCTCCCACCGGGACGCTTGCACCTTCGACGGTGACCACGCTCGTGGCCGCGGCGCAGGTCGTCACAGGGTACCCCATCGAGCCCACCCACTACGAGGAGTACTATCGTTGGCGGGCGCAGCATCTTCGGGGATACTTCTCGCTCTACGAACGGTTTGCACGGGCGGTGGATCGCGACGCGGTCCGCTCGGCGGGGCGTCCGTTCGCCGCGTGCCCGGCGGCCGTGCGCGGAAGGATTCTGGCGCGGGCGGCGCGCTCGAGGAACCCGGAGACGGTCCGGGACCGGTTGCGCGTCGAGTTGGTCGATTACGATTGGCCCGCGTTTGACCGCTTTGTGCTCCGCGAAACGCTCGCGTTGTTTGCCCGCACCGACGCCTGGGTGGTGCTCGGGTATCAGGGATGGTCGGGGGTGCCGCGGGGGCTCGACCGCTACCAGCGCGCACCCGGTTAGCTGCGCCCTGGTCCCGATGAGCGACCCGCGGGTGGGCGAAGGCTGACGGGCCGATGGCCGGACGCACTGTGGCAATCGTCGGCTCGGGCATCTGTGGGACCGTGATCGCTTTTCTTCTTGCGGCCCGAGGCCACCGGGTGGACGTGTTCGAGAAAGGCCCGGAGTACCCGTACCCGCACGCGCCGCAGTTCCAGGACCGGTTCCTGCACGGATACGAGAACCCCGCGTACGTCCCGCCAGACAACCTGCTGGGGCTCACGCTCTCCGGCGACTACCACCGTGACCTCAACGACGAGCGCCACTTCGTCGTCGGGGGCTCCGCGACCCACTGGGGCGCCATCACACCCCGGCTGCGCCCGCCCGATTTTCACACGAAGAGCCGGTACGGGTTTGGGGACGACTGGCCGCTCACCTACGAAGAGGTGGAGCCGTACTACTGTCGGGCGGAGGCGCTGCTCGGAGTCTCGGGCACGGATGCGGACAATCCGTTCGCACCACCGAGATCCAGGCCGTATCCTCTGCCGCCGTTCGAGTTAAGCTACGGCGATCGCGTGCTCGCCGCGCGGCTC
>DASQGM010000101.1:0-2259 GCA_035632615.1 bacterium
GATCGGCACCAGCACGACCGGCCGGCGCACCCGCGCGGCGGCGACCTCCCGCCACGTCATCTTCGCCCACTCGTGCTTCATCGCACGCCACCTCGCGCGCCGCTAGAACCGCAGGCGCGGATCCAACCGATCGCGCAGCCAGTCGCCGGCGACGTTAACCGCGAGCACCACCAGCATGATCGCGATCCCCGGCGCCGTCGCCATCCACCATCCCTGTTGCAAGTAGTCCCGCCCGTCGGAGAGCATCCGTCCCCACGACGGCACGGACGGCGGGACGCCGAGCCCGAGGAAGCTCAACGACGCCTCTGTGACGATCGCGGTGGCGAGGGTGAAGCTGGCCACGACGATCATCGGCCCGAGCGTGTTCGGCAGGACGTGCCGGCGGATAATCGACGCCGCAGGCGCCCCCATCGCACGAGCGGCCTCGATGAACTCGCGCTCGCGCAACGCCAGCACCGCGCCTCGCTCGATCCGCGCGTACGCGACCCAACTCACGACGCCGATCACCAGGATGATCTTGCCGAGCCCCGGCCCCAGCACCGCCATCACGCTAATGTACAACAGGATCGACGGAAACGCGAGCTGGATCTCGGCGACGCGCATGATCACGTCGTCTGCGACGCCGCCGAAAAACCCCGCCAGCACGCCGAGCCCCACCCCGATCGTGCCGGAAATGGCCACCGCGCACACGGCGACGAGCAGCGAGATCCTCCCGCCGTAGATGACGCGGCTCAACACGTCCTGCCCGAGCGCGTCGGTGCCCAACGGATGACGCCACGTGCCGCCGAGGAGCGCAGGCGGCGTGAGCCGGTCGCCGAGCGACACCGCCGCGGGATCGTACGGCGCGAGCGCCCCGGCGAACACCGCGGCCACGACGAGGAGCGCCAGCACCGCCAGCGCGCCCAGCACCGAGGCCGGCGGCGGCCGTCTCACCCGAACCGCACGCGCGGGTCGATCCACAGGTACAGGAGATCGATGCACAGGTTGAGCCCGACGAACATCACGGCCAGCAGGAACACCGAGGCCTGGACGAGCGGCAGATCCTTCCCCTGGATCGCCTGCAGCACGAGCCGCCCCACGCCCGGCCACGCGAAGATCGTCTCCGTGATCACCGCGCCGCCGAGCAGCCCGCCGAACTGCAGCCCGAGCACCGTGACGATCGGGATCAGCGCGTTGCGAAACGCGTGGCGCGCCAGCACGCGCCGCTCTCCGATCCCCTTGCTCCTGGCCGTGCGCAGGTAGTCCGCGAACAGCACGTCCAACACGGCCGACCGCGTGATCCGCGCCGTGTAGGCCAGAGAGAACAGGCCCAGGGTGACCGCGGGGAGGATGAGGTGGGCGAGCCCGCCGCGACCCGCGACCGGAAACCACTCCAGCCACACTGAGAACACGAGCACCACGAGCAGCCCGAGCCAGAACACGGGCAGGGACTGGCCGAAGAGCGCGAACCCCATCGCCGCACGGTCGAGGACGGAGTTCCGATGGGTCGCAGCGACGACGCCGAGCGGCACGCCGACGCCCACCGTGATCGCCATCGCCGCCGAGGCCAGCTCCAGCGTGGCGGGTACGCGCTGCGTCACGAGCTGAAACACCGGCTGGTGCTGGCGCAGCGACGTCCCGAAATCCCCGTGCGCGGCGTGCGCCAGGAACGCCCCGTACTGAACCGGCCACGGCCGGTCGAACCCCATCTGGTGCCGGAACTCCTCGAGCTGCTGGCGCGTCCAGTCTTCCCCGGCCATCACCATGGTGGGGTCGCCGGAGAGGAACATCATCCCGAAGGACAGCACGGACACGCCGAGTACGACGAGCAGCGTCTGCGCGATCCGCCGGGCGACGTACGCGGCCATCGTCAGCGGGTGTAGCGCACGTCCGATTCGCCCGCGAGCCAGAA
The DNA here is from genome assembly GCA_035632615.1 of bacterium. Classification (GTDB taxonomy): domain Bacteria; phylum Sysuimicrobiota; class Sysuimicrobiia; order Sysuimicrobiales; family Segetimicrobiaceae; genus JAJPIA01. The sequence continues at coordinate 1,892 of DASQGM010000101.1, forward strand.
ATCCAACCGGTCTCCGCCGCCAGAGTCCTCCCACGTGATCCGGCGGTTAACGCCCGACGCTCCGGGCTCCAACCACAGGTTGATCCAGGTCGCCTCCTCGACGAACAACGTCTCCATCTGGAACGCGATCTTCTTCTGTTGCGCCGCGTCGAACGTCTCGCTGATCTGCCGGTACAGCTTATTGTATTCGGGACCGTTCTTGGTCGCCGTGGCCCACTTCGTCTGATCCCAGATCTGGTCCGTGGTGACGATGCTGAGGTCCTCCGGGCCGTTGAAGCGCGAGCCCAGTCCCAGTAGGTAAAGGTCATCCATGCCCTTCGGGCTGCGCATCTTGTCCGTGTACACGGACCAATCGAGCGGAACCGCGG
>DASQGM010000102.1:0-3899 GCA_035632615.1 bacterium
TGTGCTGCGACCACGATCGGACTCGGTGCCGCGGATGAGTAGAGCTGCGCGGACGGCTTGACGTCCGGCAGCATGACCTCGTAGGCCTGCGCCTCGAGGAACCCCCGGCGCCCCGGGAGCGCCCGAAACGCGGCGGAGGTCCGGGCCGACAGCAGCGCCGGCAGGTTTCCGGACATCCCCCAGTCCTGCGAGTGCTGGACGATCCACGTCGCGAGGATCAGGGCGGCCTGCTCGCGCGCCTTGTTGCTCTGCTTGGGGATCGTCAGCAAGTGCCCGCTCCCCCACGCCGCCGGCGCCGCGAACACGCGCGGGAAGGTCGTCGTGTCCCAGTTGAGCCCGCTGATCTTGTTGAGGCCTGGGATCTCCCACGGACCGTCGATGAGCATCGCGACGCGCTTCGTGACGAAGTCCTGGTAGGGGCTGGTCTCCCCCACGGGGACGACGTGATCCTTGAACACGAGGTCCTGCAACCACTGCCACGCGGCGTTCGCCTTCGCGTCGCTGAACACCGTCCGGGAGAAGTCGGGCGCCACGAACGGATCGCCCTGCTGCGCCAGCAGCGCATACCACATGTAGAAGCCGTGGTGGTTGTTCATCATCCCGACGCCGTACTGCTTGATCGTCTTCGGGTCGAACGCGGGATCGTCGGGGTGCCGGCCGGCGCCGTCGATCGTCAGCTTCTTCGCAGCTGCGACGAAATCGGTGCCGGTGGTCGGCAGCCGGTTCGCAGCCAGCCCGGCGGCTTTCCACATGTCGAGGTTGACGTACACCGCGTGCATGTGCATGTCGAGCGGGATCGCGTACTGCGTGCTCTGCGAGAACGTGCCCTTCCAGGCGACGTCCATGAAGTCCGCCGCCTTGAACCCGGCCCCCTTGACCATGTCCCCCATCGGCTCCAGGATCCCGAGCGACGCGAACTGCGCGATATCCTGCGAGTGCATCGCCATCAGGTCGGGCGGCTGCCCGGCGCGCATGCTGGTCAAGAACTTGTCGAACAGCGGCGTCCACTGGAGCGTCGTCAGCGTCACCCGGATATCCGGGTGCTCCTTGTTGAACTGGTCGACCATTTGGTGCATCACGTCCCCGTCGGGACCGGTCCACCCGCCCCAGAAGACCAGGTCCATTGGAGCCGCGGCCCCGGCCGTCGGTTGGAACGGCATCGCCACCAACGCGACGAGCATCGTACACACGACGAGACACAGTCGCTGCTTCATGGGTTGCCCCCCTTTTCTTGGCGTCCGCCGCCGCAATCCAGCCGGCCATCGCTGCATCCGTAGGCCGCGGACCGGTTCGGAGGGCGCCGCCCTCACGATACCCTGGCTGGGGCCGCCGGCGCCATCGGGCGCGGACCCGATGACGGCCAGGAACTGCCCCGATCTGGGCAGACTTGCTGCCATTGTGTGTCTCGATTCCGTTCCAGAGGCCGGAAAAGGACTCCTCCACGCGGCGCCAGAAGGGAGGCCCGTGCCGGTCACACGATGGGAAGACCGCATTCCGCGGTGGGACGACGCGGATCGCGCCGGCGAACCCCTCGGTCACCATCCAAGCCTCCTCCGAGGCCCGGTGGCGGTGGGGCTGTGGGCGGCGCCCGCGATCGCCCCGTCCGACCTCGGAGCTCCCGGCGAGCGGGACCTCATCGTCTCGTGTTGGGACGCCTGCTACGAGGGCGGGGTGTACCGCTTCCCAGGCCTGAACGGGGCGCTCGACGTGGAGGGCCCCGGTGCGCGGGCTCCCTCACTGTTCGGGAACGTCGATCCCGCCCCAGGGATCGCCCCGTCGGCCGTGGTCGGCGTCGCGCGGGACCACGCCGACATCCTGCTGTTTCCGAACGGCGACGCCGGGACGCCCGCCCCGCTCGGTGTGTCGATCTCCTGGGTCCGCGGCCCCGAATCGCTCCACGTCGCCCGGGTCAGCGACCTCGACGGCGACGGCGTCTGGGACCTCCTGATCGGCACGGACGATTGGACCGACTACTGGCCGGACGGGCGCGAGTGGAACGACCCCGACTACCGCCCCTACGCGATGGACGGCGCGTGGCGAGGCGGACCGCTGCGGGGGCATGTCTACGCGGCCCACAATAGCGGCACCGCGGACCGCCCACGCTTCGACCGCGCGGTGCCGGTCACGAGCGGCGGCCACCCTCTCGAGGTGTACGGCGCGGCCGCGCCTGCCTGGGGAGATTTCCTCGCCCGGGGCGGCGCGGATCTGATCTGCGGAGACTTCCTCGACCGGTTGTGGTTCTTTCGCCACCGTGGGCGCCTTGAGTTCGACGCCGGTACCGCCGTGCTGGGCGCGAACGGGCGCCCGCTCACGCTCTCGCAGAACGTGCACGTGCCGGTGCCGGTCGCGCTTCCAAGATCCCCGGGCGGCGCGATGCGCCCGCCTGCCCTCCTCGTCGGGGCCGAGGACGGATTCGTGCAGCGGCTGCGCCCCCTCCCTGGGCCATCCGTCGTGCCGGGATACGAAGCGCCCCAGCCGGTCCGCCAGCCCTGTCCCCGGCTGCACCCCGGCATCGAACCCGTGCCAACGGTCTGCGACTGGTCGGGCGGCCGTCGGCTGGATCTTATCGTGGGGACGGGTGGCGGGTGGCTCCTGTGGTATCCCGATCTCGGCGTCGGCGACCAAGTGCGCCGGTACGGCGAGGCCGTCTCGCTGAGGACCGAGTCGGGTCCGATCCGGATCCAGGCGGGTCCAACGGGTTCCATCCAGGGCCCCTCGGAAGCCAAATGGGGATATCTCTCACCAACAACGGCCGATTGGGACGGCGACGGGCGACCGGAAGTGCTGGCAAGCGACATCATGGGCCGCCACCTCGTTTTCGCGCGTACTGCGGACCCGGCAGTGCTGGAGCCCCCGCACGAGCTACGGTATGCCGGCGCACCGCTCAGGACGGTCTGGCGGGTGCGCCCCGCAATCACCACCTGGGGAGATCCAGGCGGACGCCACCGGTACGTGTGCGTCGACGCCGCGGGATCGCTCGTCGACTTCGCCCAGGCCGGCCCGGACCTGTTGGATGGGAAGCGATGGTTGCGGTACGCCGGCGGCACTCCGATTGAGTTCACCGAGGACCGGGGCGGCGGGCTCGGACGGGTCAAGCTCGCCGTCTGCGACTGGACCGGCTCGGGACGGGGCGACCTCCTGGTGGGCACGCACGCCCGGGCATCCCTGCCTCCGGGACCCGCCGGAGCCCCCCGGCACACGCACGGTCACGCGACCGTCCTGCTCCTCGAGAACGTGGGTGTCCCCGGCGACCCCGTGTTCGCCCAGCCTCGTCAGTTACGCTACCTCGGGAAGCCGCTGCGGTTCGGAATGCATTCCTGCGCCCCGGCTCCGGTCGACTGGCTGGGGCGCGGCGCGTCCGATTTGGTCGTGGGAGTCGAAAGCGGCACGCTCGTGCTGCTCAGGCGCGAACACCTGGCGTGGTGAGCGCATGCGTCGTAACCGGGCGCAAAGAATACGGCGAGGCCGCCGCAAGTCAAGCCGGGTTGGCTCCGAAGAGCTACCTCTCTCTCGCCATGCGACGACGCTCGCCGATCGTGGGCTGTAAGAAATTCGGGAGGCGCTCGCCGTACTGGCTTTCCACCGTCTTCGGCCCCCGCCGCCGGTGCCTACCGCCCGCCCCTGTCCTCCGGAGTTACCCCCGAAGTACGTCCGACCGGCTCTCGGCGTCCACGTGCGCGAACGTTTGAATCGGCTACTTCGCCAATCGACTTGCGCCTCCGTGCCTATTGCTACCACCATTGTGACGGACGCGCAATCGGGAAATTCCGTTCGTCAGAAATGTTGACACTGTGGATAGGATGCTGTGGATAGTCTCGAACCATTCTCTCTGGAGACACAGCAACCGCACCGGAGCGCGGGACATCTGGCACGTGGCCGTGACCGCGGCTACGTGCCAC
>DASQGM010000103.1:0-7201 GCA_035632615.1 bacterium
CGTTGCCGAAGGCGTGCGAACACATCCACCTGCCGGTGCAAGCGGGGCACGACGCCCTCCTCAAGCGGATGCACCGAGCGTACACGACCGCGCAGTACCTGGCCACGATCGACACGATTCGGCAGGCGATGCCCCGGGTCAGCATTACGACGGACATCATCGTGGGGTTTCCCGGCGAGACGGAGGACGAGTTCGACGGCACGCTGCGCCTTGTCGAGACCGTGCGGTTCGACGCCGTGAACACCGCCATGTACTCGCCGCGCGACGGGACTCCCGCCGCCCGGTACGCGGACCAGGTCGCCGAGGAGACGAAGCGTCGGCGGTTGCACGCGTTGAACCAGATGCAGGAGCGCATCGCGGCCGAGGTCAACGCGGGACTGATCGGGACGGTGCAGGACGTGCTCGTCGAGGAGCCGGGCACCCGGGGGGGCGTGCTCGGCCGGACGCGCACCAACAAGATCGTCACGTTCGACGGGGGGCCGGACCTGGTGGGGCGCATCGTGCCGGCGGAGATCGTCGACGCGGGGTCGTGGGTGCTCCGCGGGCGGGCGGTGTCGGTGCCGGTCTAGCCGGACGTCGCCGGACCCGCCGGGGACCTACGCGGGGCGGCGGTCGTCCGTCGCGGTCCAGGGCAGCCGGGCGTAGTCCTCGCGGACGAGCGCAAACACCAGACGATCGGACGGGGTGCCGCTGGCGTCGAGGGCCGAACGACGCAGCGTACCCTCCAGGACGAACCCGAGCCGCTCGGGGATCCGGCGGCTGCGCACGTTCCTCGGGTCCACCCGGATCTCGACCCGATTGGCCGACAGCGTCTCGAACGCGAGCCTCGTGACAAGCTGCACCGCTTCGGTCACGTATCCCCGCCCCTGCGCGCTCAGCCGGACCCAATAGCCGACCTCGAACGCCCGCACCGACCAGTTGATCCGGTGCAGGCCGGTGCCGCCCAGCAACCGCCCGGTTTCGCGGTCGAAGATCCCCACGGTCAGATCCTCGCGCAGCACCCACCGCGCCCGCATATGGGCGATGACGGCTCGCTCGTCGTCCGGGGACCGCAGCTGGTCCACCCACGGCAGCCACGCCGCGAGGTGTTCCCGGGACTCCTCGATCGCCGCCCAGGTCTCCGGGGCGTCCTCAGGACGCAGCGGGCGCACGAGCACCCGCGGTCCGTGCAGTTCCTCGGGGATATCGAGCAAGACCGGCAGCGGTTGGAGCACGATCGTCCTCCGTGTCACGGCGCCGGGCGACGTTGCGCGGCGGTCAGCCGTATCGTACCACAAGATATCTTGGAGCAATTCGGGTGACGCGGGCGGCGGACGCGCGTCCACCGAGGAGGCCGCGACGGACCCGGCATCGAAATCGGCCCATAGGTGCGCCCCGACGTGTTGGCCGGGACGCGGCCCGGGGAGGTGTGTCCCGACCCGTGTGCCTTCGGCGACCGTCACCTGGCGCAGCGTGCTGCCCACGGGAGGGTTCAGGATGTCGTATCTCATCAAGTCCCGTCGCCGCGGGCCGGGGTACACCCGGCTCGCCGCCCCCGGGACCGATGGATTGCGCCACATGGAGTTCGGCGTGGTCGAGTTGGCCGGCGGCACCGCGCACGAGATCGTCACCGGCGATCGGGAGGCGGTGGTGTACCTGCTCGGTGGGGCGGGGACGGTTACGGCGGGGGGCCGCGCAGACGCGGCGCGCCTCGGGCCTCGCCGCACCGTCTTCACCGATCCCCCGTCGGCGGCCTATCTGCCGCCCGGGACGTCCGCGCGGCTTGCAGCGGGGGACGATGGATTCTTCGGGGCACTCGTGTACGCGTCGAGCGCCTCCCGCGCGCCTGTGCTGATGGTCGGTCCGGGCGATGCCGAGCGCCGCACCGTGGGGGCCGCGAACTGGGAGCGCACGGTCTACAATGTGGTGGATGCGGCGCGCGGCGCGCAGCGGCTGATGGTCGGCGAGACGATCAACCCGCCGGGGAACTGGTCGAGTTATCCGCCGCACAAGCACGACACCCGCTCGGCGTCCGGGGAACTGCCGATGGAGGAGGTCTATTTCTACCTGGTCCGCCCCGACGGCGGATTCGGCCTGCAGATGCTCTACACGGCGCCCGGGGCCCGCGACCCGATCGACGAGGTCTACCGCGTGGAAAGCGGCGACCTGCTGGTGATCCCGCGAGGGTACCATCCGGTCGTCGCCGCGGCCGGGTACGACCTGTTCTATCTGTGGGCGATGGCGGGGGACGAGTCGCGGTACGGCGCCTGGAGCGACGACCCCGCGCACGCGTGGGTGCGTGACAAGGAGCGGGAGCTCGCTCGCCGCTGAGCCGTGCGCGCCGGACGGGGATGACGCCGGCGCGGTGTGCGCGGCGGCCTCCGGGTCCACATAGCTACACGCGCCGGTAGAACCACCGCTCCAGGTCCCGGGCGCGCACCCGCACCATCGTCGGGCGGCCGTGGAAGCACGAGAACGGGTCGCGCGTGCGCGCGAGATCGCGGAGGAGGGCGGCCATCGCCGCCGGATCGAGGCGGTCGCCCGCACGGATCGCGGTGTGGCATGCCGTCGCGATCGCGAGGCGCTCCTCCAGGCCGCGTCCGGCGTGGGGGCCCGGTTCGCCGCGCAGGTCGTGGAGGCACGCGCGCAGCAGCACATCGGGTGCGCGCGCGGCGGCGATCGCCGGCACCGCGGTGAGGCGAACCGCCGACGGTCCGAACGGTTCGATCTCGAACCCCAGCGCGCGCAGGGCCGGATCGAGCTCGTGGCGGACGGTCATCTCGGCCCGGCTCACCTCGAGCACGACCGGCACGACCAACCCCTGGGCGCGCACGCCGGCGGCGTCGCGCTGATCCAAGAGGCGCTCGTACAGCACGCGCTCGTGCGCCGCGTGCTGGTCGATCAGGACCAGGTCACCGTCCGCTTCCCCGACGAGGTACGTAAGGGCGAGCTGCCCGATCAGGCGGATCTCGGGCCACGCCTCGACGCCCGGCGCGGGCGCCCACAGGGTTCCGGGCTCGGAGAGGCCGGCGCGATCCTCCGTCGCCGGGACCACGTCGAGATCCGCGGCGGCCGCAACACGGGGCGTCTCGCCACGTACGTCGCCCGGCGTGCCGCCGTGATCGGGTCCGACGACGTGCAGCAGCGGGGTCTCGCGCAGTGCGCGGCGGACCTCCCGGACGACGTCGTCGAAGATCTCGCCGTCCCGGATGAACCGCACCTCCGCCTTGCGGGGATGGACGTTGACGTCCACCTCGTCCGGGGCGATGCGCAGGCTGAGCACGGCCACCGGGTAGCGGTCGTCGGGGATCAGGGTGTGGAACGCCGTGGCGAGCGCGCGCGCGAGCAGGGGGCTCCGGATCGGCCGGCCGTTCACGAGAAACCACTGGTGGGTGCGCCTCCGCTGCGCGGCCTGCGGCGTCCCAATCACCCCGGTCAGGCGCACCACCCGGCCCGACCGGTTCACCTCCAGCGTGTGCGGCGCGAGCTGCGGCCCCAGCAACCGGCGCGCGCGCGCGGCGAACGGTTCGGCGGGTGCCCACAGCAGTTCACGTCCGCCGTCGATCAGCCTGAACGCCACGTCCGGGGCGGCGAGGGCGAGCGCCTCGACGATGTCCACGATCACCGCGGTCTCGCGCGCGGGGGAGCGCAGAAACTCCTTGCGCGCGGGCGTGTTGAAGTAGAGATCCTCAACGGTCACGGTGGTGCCCTGCGCGCCGGCGGCCGGCACCACCTCGGCACCAGCGCCGCCGATCACAGCGATCCGGGCGGCCGCGTCGTCCCCGCGGACCCGGGTGACCACGGCGACCCTGGCGACCGCGGCGATGCTCGGCAGCGCCTCGCCCCGGAATCCGTACGTGCGAATCTGCGCCAGGTCCTCGGCGGAGCGGATCTTGCTCGTCGCGAACCGCTCGAAGGCGGTCGCGAGCTCATCGGCGGGAATCCCCTCGCCGTCGTCGGCGACACGGATCAAGCGCCGGCCCGCATCCTCGATCTCGATCGTGATCCGGTGCGCCCCCGCGTCCAGGCTGTTCTCGACGAGCTCCTTGACGACCGAGGCCGGACGTTCGACGACCTCTCCCGCCGCGATGCGCTCGGCGGCGGCGCGGGGCAGCACGGTGATCGGGGCGCGGGGCGGGCGCGCGTTCACGACGCGCCGGTGCGGGGCGCGCCGGGGCCCGGAAACGGCACCACGGTGCGCCCGGGCGCGTCTCCGCCGCGGGGCGGGGTCGCATCCGCGGCGGCCGCCGGCGCGTCGAGCATGGCCCGCAGCTTGGACAGGAAGTTGAGGGCGTCGAGCGGCGTCATCGTCGCGAGGTCCACCGCGCGCAGCGCCTCCTCGACCGGGGAGGCCAGCGCCAGCGCCAGCTGCTGGCCCCGCGATGGGCCGCGGCGTCCGCGGACCGGCCGGGCACCCGCGGCGGCGCGCTCCAACCCCGCCAGCACCTCGCGGGCCCGCCGGATCACGGATTCCGGGACCCCGGCGAGGCGCGCGACGTGAATGCCGTACGACGACGCGGCGGCACCGTCCGCGACGCGGTACAGGAAGACGATGTGATGCCCGTCCTCGCGGACGAGGACCTGCAGGTTTGCGACACGGTCGAGCTGCGAGGCGAGCTCGGTCAGCTCGTGATAGTGCGTGGCGAATAGGGCGCGCGCGCCCACGCGGTCGTGCAGGTCTTCCACCACCGCCCACGCCAGGCTCATGCCGTCATAGGTGCTGGTGCCGCGGCCGACCTCGTCGAGGATGACGAGGCTGCGCGGCGTGGCCTGCGTGAGGATCCTCGCGACCTCGATCATCTCCGACAGGAACGTGCTCCGTCCCGCGGCGAGGTCGTCGGTGGCGCCGACCCTGGTGAAGATCCGGTCGACGACCCCGATCTCCGCTTCCCGCGCCGGCACGAAGCTGCCGATCTGCGCCAGGACCACGGCGAGCGCCGCCTGCCGGATGTAGGTGCTCTTCCCGCCGAAGTTGGGACCCGTGACGATCAGCACCTCGTGCGCCGCCGCGTCGCCGGCGCCGAGCGCGAGGTCGTTGGGTACGAACCGCTCGGGTCCGAGGGCCTGTTCGACGACGGGGTGGCGGCCGCCCGTGATGCGGATCGCCCGGCCGCTCGTCACCCGGGGGCGGACGTAGGCGTGGCGGACCGCCGCCTCGGCCAGGGCGGCGTAGACGTCCAGTTCCGCGACGGCTCTCGCGGCGCCCAAGAGCGCGGGCGTGTGCGCGCGGACCTCGTCGCGCACCGCGCGAAACACCTCGTATTCGCGTGCGTTGATGCGCTCCTGCGCCGACAGGAGAAGGGCCTCGCGCTCCTTCATCTCCGCGGTGATGTAGCGCTCGGCGTTCACCAGCGTGCCCTTGCGGATGTAGTCCGGGGGGATGCTGCGCGCGTGCGCCTTGCTGACCTCGATGTAGTAGCCCATGACTTGGTTGTAACCGACCTTCAGGCTCCGGATCCCCGTGCGCGCGCGCTCCGCGGCTTCGAGGTTGGCCATCCACTCCCGCGCCGACCGGCTGCCGGCCTGCAGATCGTCGAGCGTCGCGTCGAACCCTGGGCGAATGACGCCCCCGTCCTTCGGCGAGATCGGGACGGCGTCCACGAGCGCGCGGCGCAGAAGATCGGCGAGCGCGGGAGGCGCCGTCACCGCGGGGAGCAGCGCACGGACCGGTGGTGCGGAGATCCCGAGGGCGACCGGGGCCACCCCGGGCAGCGCCTCGGCCGTGTCGCGCAGGGCGGCGAGATCGCGGGGTCCCCCGGTTTCGTGGGCCAGGCGTCCCGTGAGGCGCTCGAGGTCACCGAGGGTCCGGAGGCGTACCCGTACCGCCTCACGCGTTTCGCCGTCGTCCGCGAACGCTTCGACCGCGTCTTGCCGGGACGCGATCGCGTCGACGTCCACGAGTGGCTGCGAGAGCCAGCGGCGAAGGAGGCGGCCGCCCATCGGGGTTTCCGTGAGATCGAGCACGTCGAGCAGCGTCTCGGACGCGCCCCCGTCGCGCGTTGTCCGCCACAGCCCAAGCGCCCGCCGCGTGACGTCATCGAGGACGAGCCCGTCGCTGGGAGGGATGAGCCGGACGCCGCGCAGGTGCGGCAGCGGTCCCTTCTGGGTGTCGCGCAGGTATTGCAGGAGCGCTCCCGCCGCCGCGGTGGCGAGCGGCGTTCGGTGAAGGTCGAAGGCGTCGAGGGACGCGACCTCGAGGTACTCGCGCAGCGTCCGTTCTCCAAGCGTCGGGTCAAACCGCCACGCGTCGTAGGGCGTGGCCGTGGCGTCCTCCGTCAGTTGGACCTCGTCGCCAGAGCCCTCGGGAACGAGGACCTCGCGTGGCCGCCAGCGGGCGAGCACGTCCTCGAGCCGAAGCGGCGCCGCACCTTCCGTGGCGATGAACTCGCCGGTCGAGAGGTCGGCGAGCGCGAGCCCCCACGCATCGCCGCTCGTCGTGGCGGCGGCGAGAAAGTTGTTCTCGCGCGCCTTCAGGAGGTCGTCCTCAATGACGGTGCCGGGCGTGACGACGCGGACGACCTCGCGGCGCACGAGATCGCGGGCGTGCGACGGATCCTCGACTTGATCGCAAATCGCGACGCGGTGCCCGCCGTCGATCAACCGGCGAAGGTACGTGTGCAGCGCGTGGTGCGGGATGCCGCACATCGGGATCCGCTGTCCCTTGGCGACCGGCCGGCTCGTCAGCGTCAGCCCCAGCGCGCGCGCGACCACGTGCGCGTCCTCAAAAAACGCCTCGAAGAAGTCGCCGAGCCGGAAGAGGAGGATCGCGTGCGGGTGCTGGTCCTTGAGCGCCCGGTACTGGCGCATCATCGGGGTCAGCTCGCTCATCTTCAGCCCTCTTCGGCGCGGTGGCGCGTGGTCCTGTCGGTCGGCGCGCCACCCCGGCCCCGTCGATCGCCCACACCGATCCGGCCGTGGCGGGAGGCGGGGGTTCCACCGGCGAACAAGTGGGTCATGGTGACTCCTGACACGCCGCCGCCGAGGCGGCGGAGACGGCGCGGCGGCACGCGACGCAAGGCGGTCCAACTTGCCGCTCCCGCGGAGTCGGTCTCAGCCGCGCCCGAGGCGGTCGTGGATCAGGGGGCACTGTTCGAGCTTCCGATCCGCAGTGCGGAGGAGGGTCAGTTGCCCGACGCGGCGCGCCGGCTCGACGCAGCGCCGGCGACCGCCGAGGGGTCCGTGCTCCCCGACCAGGCGGCGGCCCCCGGCGCGCGTCCCGCAT
>DASQGM010000104.1:0-9613 GCA_035632615.1 bacterium
GTCGCCGCCGGCCGCGGACAGTTCGTGCGGAGGGCCCTAGGCGGCGGGCCGCTCCTTCTGCATCCAGATGCGGACGAGGTAGTAGAGCACGATGACCGTGTTGATCACGTTCAGCCCCACGGCGAGCGTCCACAACGACCCGAAGTCCTGCATCGGGTCCGCCGGACCGACACCCCGCATCTTCGCCGCGGGGCCGGCAAGGGCCAGGATTACGCTGCTGGCATGGGCGAGGTGGGGTGCCATGTGCCCTCCCTCCCTCCAGACAAGAGGTAGCCGAGGTACGTTCGGCGAACGCGCGGCTCGATCAACGACGCACAGCACAGGAACCCGAGAATCCCGCACGACGCGAATGTGAGGAACGCGCGGTGAAAGTCGGGTCCCGCGGGCGTCTGGATGACCATCGCCGCGGTCAGCGGCTGCGCCACGGTGCTACCGAGCATGCCGCCGAGCACGACGACGCCGAGCGACCGCCCCACAGCGCCCGGCGTCAGGATCTCCGCCAAGTACGGCGCAAACAGCGTCCCGGTCGGCGTCCACGACGCGCCGAACCCGGAGATGAAGAACGTGAGGTAGGCCGTCAGAAGCGGCACGCCCTGGCGGAACGTCGACGCCCACCCGATCGTCGCGGCCATCAGCAGGCCGCCGAACAGCCAGATCGGCGTGCGCTTCGTCTTCAGCACGACGTCGGACAAGTACCCGCTCAGGAGGACGCCGACCAGCGCCCCAAAATAGACGACCGAGGACAGCGACCCCGCGACGATGAGCGGCAGTTTGAGCTGTTGCACGCCGTACGTCGGCAGCCACGTGGTGAGCCCCCAGGACGCCAGCAGGAAGAAGAACCCCGCGCCGAACATGAGCGCGACGTTCCGGTTCGCGAAGATCTCGTGGTAGGGCGTGAGGCGCTCGCCAGGAGGAAGCTCCTCGGCGCGGTGTGCCCGCGCGGGGTCGGTGATGTCACCGTGGTGCGTGCGCAGCTCTTCCTCACTGAAGATCACGTTCAGCTCGTGGTGCGTGATCTTTGGGTCGCGCTCGGGACGGTCCACGATGAACTTGTTGATCGCGGCGAGCACCGGCAGGCCGAGGAACGACACCACCATGAACGACCACCGCCACGACCCGGTCGCCTGCGCGATCGGCACGACGATGAACGGCACGAGGATCGGCGCGATCGTGTAGGCGGTCTGGTGGAACGCGAACGCCCGGCCGCGCGTGCTGGGCGGGAACCACGTGGCGGTCAGCCGCGAACCAGCCGTCACCTCGAATCCCTGCGCGATCCCGAACAGGAGGTTTCGAAGCGCCAGCTGGTGCCAGTCCCCCACGAACGCCATCGTCCACGTGAACACAGAAAATGCACCGATGGTGACCGCGAGCATCTTTTTGGGCCCGATGAGATCCGTAAAGAAGCCGGCGAACGGTTGGACGCATGCGTAGCCGAGGAAGAACCAGAACAGGACCTGCCCCGTCTCTTTCGTCGTCATGCCGAGCGAGGCGATGATCAACGGCAGCAGGGCCGCCGTCTTGGTGCGGTCGATGTAGTTGACGAACCACGCGAGCCAGGCCGTGCCAAGCACTTGGTAGCGGCGTTGCGAGAACACGCCTTCCATCGGCCGACCACCTCCTGTCGGACGCGTGCGGCCGCCCGAGTCCGGGAGGCCTGTGCGGCGCAGTTTCGCGGTTCGGCTTACCTTTCCTGCCAGTGTGCTGGAACTTCGAGCACACCTATCGCTAGCGACGCCCGTACCGTGCGGACACGCGTCCAGGCCACCGGACGGCGCCCTACGCGCGTCGGGCGGCGCCGTTACGTGCACCTCCGGCCCGGCTCGGGACAGCCTCGGCGACCACCGGGTTTTCCAGCCGGCCCAACGCCTCGATCTCGACCGTCACCGCGTCGCCGTCCCGGAGAAAGATCGGGGGCTTGCGCGCGAAGCCGACGCCGGCGGGCGTCCCCGTGGCGATCAGGTCGCCCGGCTCGAGCGTCAGAATCTCCGAGATCGACGCGATCACCTGCGGGATTCCAAAGATGAAGTTGCTGGTGTTCCCGTCCTGCAACACTCGGCCGTTGACGGTCGTGGACAGCCGCAGCGCATCGGGATGCGGGACCTCGTCCGCCGTCACCAGCTCCGGCCCCACCGGCGTCGAGCGGTCGAAGACCTTCCCGATCAACCACTGGCTGGTCCGCATCTGATAGTCTCGCACGCTGATGTCGTTGAGGATCGTGTAGCCGGCGACGTGCGCGTACGCGTCGGCCTCGCCGATGTGGCGGCCGGGCCGGCCGATGACAATCGCCAGCTCGGCCTCGTAGTCCAGCTGCTCGCTCACGCGCGGCAGCACAATCGGCTCGCCGGCGCCGATCAAACACGACGTGAACTTGGAAAAGAACACGGGGTGCTCCGGGATCTTCATCCGCGTCTCCTCGGCGTGATCCCGATAGTTGAGCCCGACGCAGATCACCTTCGGAGGACGCGGCACGACGGGCAGCAGGGACAGCCCGCGACGGACGACACGGACGCCCGGGGCAGCACCGCCGCGCGAGAACGCCACCGCCTCCTCTGCCCGCCGTCGGGCGTCGCCACCCTCGGTCAGAAACCGCGTGGCATCGGCCGGCACATCGGCACGCGCGCGCGCATGTGCGCGCGGGACGCCGCGGGACTCCAGCAGCGCGGCGTACGCCGCATTCAGGTCCACCACGTGCTCCCCGTCCACCGCTCCGAGCCGCGCCCCATAGCCGGTCTTGAACGTCACCAATCGCATCGAGCGTCCTCCCTCCCTCTCGGCGCCTCCGCGTGAGCGCCGGCGCAGAACCGGTTCCGAGCGAACTCCCCGCTTGAGGTACTACGCGGGGCGCTGGGCATCCCCTCCCGCATGCGGTCCGGCGTCCGCCAGCTACGCGCGCAGGCGCGGATCGAGTACGTCGCGCAACCAGTCGCCCGTCAGGTTCACGCCAAGCGCCGTGAGCGCGAGCGCCGCCCCGGGGAACGCGGTGAGCCACCACGCGACGAAGATGTAGTTCCGCCCGTCGCTGACCATGTCGCCCCACGCGGGCGTCGGCGGCTGGATGCCGAACCCGAGGAAGCTGATCGTCGCCTCGGCGATGATGAACTGCGACACCTGAAGCGTGCTGATCACGATGATCGGCGTGGCGATGTTCGGCAGCACGTGCCGCCACATCACGCGTCCGCTGCGGGCACCGGTCGCGACGGCCGCCTGTATATAGTCCCGGTGCCGGAGCGCGAGCATCTCAGCGCGTACCACCCGCACGTACAACGGCCACCCGGCCACGACCAGGCTCAGCATGATGTTCCGGAGGCCCGCGCCGATCACCGCGTTGATCGTCAGGGCGAGCAGGATGAATGGAAAGCTGAGCTGGACGTCGGCGAACCGCGTCACCGCCGCGTCGAGCCAGCCGCCGTAGTAGCCGGAGAGCAGCCCCAGCGCGCAACCGATGACTCCCGCGATGAGCACCGTCACCACGCCCACGAGCAACGAGATCCGGGCGCCGAAGATCACGCGCGAGAGCACGTCGCGACCGAGCTGGTCCGTGCCGAACGGATGCGCCGCGGTCGGCGACCGGAGCACCGCGGCGAAATGCGCCGTGGTCGGGTTGTACGGCGCCACGGCGGGCGCCAACGCCGCGCCCAGCACCACGGTCGACACGATCACGACGCCGAGCATGCCGGTCCGACTCCGCCACAATCCGGGGAGCGTCCCACCGGTCCGTCTCGGCGCACCCCACCCGGCCGCGACGGCGCGCGCGGACTCAGCCATAGCGCACCTGCGGATTGAGCCAAGCGTACGAGAGGTCGACGAGGAGGTTCACGAGCAGGTAGATCACCGACGTCAGGAACACGCCGACCATCACGACGGGAAAATCTCGCAAGCGCAGCGCGTTGAAGATGTATTGGCCGACCCCGGGCCAGGCGAAGATCGTCTCGGTGACGACGGCGCCGCCCAACAGGTGCCCGGCGTTCAGACCGAACACCGTGACGATCGGGATCGCCGCGTTCCTGAGCGCGTGGCGCGCGAGCACGCCTCGCTCGTCGATCCCCTTCGCCCGCGCGGTACGGACGTAATCCTGGCAGAGCGCGTCTACCACCGACGACCGCGTGACGCGCGCGACCTGGGCGGCGTAGAACGCGGTCAGGGTGAGGCTCGGCAGCACGAAGTGGGTCCAGTCCCCGTACCCGGCGACCGGCAGCCAGCGCAACTTCACGCCAAAGACCCACACGAGCATCAACCCCAGCCAGAACCCGGGGATCGCCTGTCCAAGGGATGTGACGGCGATCCCGATGGTATCCACGAGCGTCCCCCGTCTCGCGGCGGACACGATCCCGATCGGCACGGCGACGCACGCCACGATCGCAAGCGAGGTCGCGGCCAGCTGAAACGTCGCCGGGAACCGATGGAGCACGAGCGGCAGCGCTGGCACCCGGTACCGCAGCGAACGCCCGAAGTCCCCGCGCACCGCGCCGCCGAGAAACGACAGGTACTGTTCCCACACCGGCCGGTCGAACCCGAGCAGGTGCCGGACCGACGCGACGTCGTTCGGTCGTGCGTCCGGGGGCAGGAACAGGATCACCGGGTCGCCGGTGATCCGCACCAGGAAAAAGACGACGGTGAGCGCGAGGAAGATCGCCGCGAGCGTCTGCCCCGCGCGTGCGAGAAGATACCCAACCATGCCAGGAGCCGCGGGCTACCCGACGTGCCCGTTCCCGACGCGGCTCACCGCGCCTTGACGGGCACGGTCTGGGACTCCAAGTCCCGAGGGAACTTGGTCGTGACCTCGGGCCTGCCCTCCTTCACGATCACCGTGTCGTCGTGCCGGAAGCCTCCGACGCTGTACAGATAGATCCCGGGCTCGCAGCTGAACACCTCGTTCTCGACGAGCGGCCGGAAGTTGAAGGCGATGTCGTCGGGGAACTCGTGTCCCGCGAGGCCGATGCCGTGTCCCGTGCGATGGACGATCCGGTCGCCGTAACCGCGCTGCTCGAACACCCGCTGGGCGGCCGCGTCCGCGTCGGCCATCGTCGCGCCGGCCACAAACGCCGCGGCGGAGGCCTCCTGCGCCTCGTACGCCGCCTGGAACGCCGCGGCCTGCTCCTTGCTCGGGCTGCCGACGAAGAACGTCCGCTCATTCTCGCAGACGTACCCGTTGAGCCGGGGGATGATGACGTTCACGATCCCGTGCCCGCGCTCGATCACCTGGCCGTAGTTGCCGCTGATCCCGTGCGGGCACGCGGAGTTGGGACCGGTCAGCCCGGCGACCCGGATTTCCACCTTATAGTCCGGCCAGCGCCGGATCGCTTCGATGCAGATCTCGTGCGTCACGAGCGTGTCCACTTCCGCGAGCGGCCGGCCGGGCGCGAGGTGCTCGCGGTAGCGGGCCTGTCCCCAGTCGCTCAGCTCGCCGCCCTGCCGGATCAGCGCGAGCTCTTCCTCGTCCTTGACCTCGCGCATTTCTCGCAGGAGACGCCCCGCCGCAACGAGCTCAACGCCGGGCAGGAGCGACGGCACCTGGCCGATCGGGCCGCCGGCGCTGTCCACCCCGAGCCGTCCCCGCCGGATCCCTTTACGGCGCAGGAGGTCGGCCACCATCTGGGGCCACTGCGGCGTCATGTACGTGCGGCGCTGCATCCGGTAGTGCTCGGCGTAGAAGTGGACTTCGGGAATCCACATCGACTTGTGCTCGGTCGCGTACCGCACGTGGTTCGTCGACAGCTCGTGCATGACCAGGAACGGATCCGCGTCGCGCGGGATGATCGCCGCCACCGGACGTTCCCACGGCTGAACGTCGAGGAAGTACCCGGAGACGTACAGGAAGTTCTCTGGGGTCAGCACGACCAGGGCGGCCAGGTCCGCATCGAGGAGTTCCTTGCGAATGCGGGTCAGCCGATCGTGATACACGCGGCGGCTCAGGTATCCCATCGATTCACCTCCGGAGAGTCGGCACGGCGGCCCCGGGCACACCGCGGCGGGCGCGGACGGCTTCGGGGGAACCCGCGAGGCATGTGCAACGCCGGAGGAGTTCCGCGTCCCGGCGAACGTGTCCTTCGTCGCGGCGGCCGCCCCGCCACGCGGCCGTCGGTTCCCGGCGGTGACGGCGCGCCACCGGCAGGGAAGCGAACCGTCGCCGCGAAAGGCTCAGCCATGAGCACATCCGCCGTGGATTTGGCGCACTACTTCGACTACCTCTGTAAAGCGCGGGAACGGTTGCTGGGCTGGGTCGGGAGCCAGCCCGTGGAGGCATACACGCGCGCGTTTCCGTTCGGCATGGGCTCGATCCGCGCGACGCTCATCCACACGGCCGGCGCGCAGTACAGCTACACACAGCGGTTGAGCGGTAAGGAATTTGCGCCCGCGGACAACCCGTTCAGCGTGGACAAGCTGCCTACGTTCGAACCGTTTGTCGCCGCGTGGTCGCGGCTCAACCCGCAGACTCGGCAGGCGCTGGCTGAGCTCGGCGACGGGACCCGGCACATCGAGTTCACGAATCGGATGTTCACCCCTCCGAGACGCATCCGTGCGACGGCTGCCGGCATCGCCGGGCAGCTGTTCTTCCACGAAGTGCATCACCGGGCGCAGGTCATGGCGATGCTGCGGCAACTGGGGGTCGCGGCGCAAGACCTCGACTACAGCGTGATGATGTTCGAACGCGTCGAATGAACTGGCGAGGAACGCCCGCACCCCGGGGCGCTCCGGCCGGGAGATCGTTCGTGCATATCCCGCGGCCGGGCCATCCGCAGCAAATGAACGTGCCCCGAGTGTGCAGACGTGGACCGTCCCGCCCGAGCGTCGGGCGAGTTATCGCGTGAGCTGCTGGGCTTCTTGCTCCAACCACTCCTCCACCGCGGCACGAACGATCTCATACGTCGAGCCGCGTCCCTGCCCGATGACCGGGCCGGAGGGCGATCGTCGGGCGATCCACAGCCAGCCGCCGCCGCGGACGCGGGCATAGGCGACCACCACCCGGACGGTCCCCTGTGGGGTCTCGCGCCTGATCAGCTCGTCGCGCATCGCCGCCGCCAGGAATCCGACTACCCGACCCGACGCAGGCGCGATCGCGACGCCGGCAGCGCGAGGTCGATGTCCGCACCGAGGCTGTAGAACAACTCCACGCCCTCTCGGGTAAACGCGAGGTCTCCGGGAATACGGTCGAGCCGCACGCGGCGCACACGCCCGGCTTCGACATCTTCGATGGTCTGGATCAGGGAAAGCGCGCCACGGGATAAGAGCGTGGTAACGATCTGTTCGCGGTTCATACGGCCTCCGCTTCTGCGTCGAATGCTGTGATGAAGGGCACGACTGACGTCCAGCTACGATGATGCTGCGATTACCGCCGGTTGCTTGTTCTGCCCCCCGGCCCAAACTCCTTCTTTGCGTTCACGCTTTCCGGAGACGCGGATCCAGCGCGTCCCGTAGGCTGTCCCCCACCACGTTCAGCGCGATCACGAGGGTCAGAATGGCCAGCCCCGGAAACGTGGCGATCCACCACTGGTCAAGATAGTCGCGGCCGGCGGCGATCTCCGAGCCCCACTCCGGAATCTGGGGCGGCGGACCGAGCCCAAGGAAGCTCAGCGACGCGAACGTCAAGATCGCGCGCCCCACGTCGAGCGTGCTGAGGATGACGATCGGCGATAGGATGTTCAGGAGGACGTGCCGGATGAACACTCGAAGGGGGGACGCCCCCACGGCCCGGGCCGCCTCCACGTACTCCCGATCGCGCGCCCCGAGCACGAGGCCGCGGGCGAACCGCGCATACGTCGGCCACCACGCGACCATGATCGCGATGATCGCGTTCCGGATCCCCGCTCCCAGCGCGGCCGAAATGATCATCGCGAGGATCACGGTGGGAAACGCGAGCATCAAATCGGTCAGGCGCATGATCGCCTCGTCCACGATGCCCCCAGCCACGCCGGCCGTGCTGCCGATCAGCGTGCCGAGCACGACGGCGAGCCCGACGGCCGCCACGCCGACCGGGATGGACAGACGCGCACCGTACAAGACCCGACTGAGGATGTCCCGCCCGAGCGGATCGGTCCCGAACCAGTGGGCCGGGCCTGGGGGGGCGAGCCGCCCCACGATATCCTGCGCGAGCGGCCCGTACGGAGCGATCACCGGGGACGCCGCCGCCACGGCCAGCCACCCCGCCACCACCACGATCGACGCGATCGCGAGCGGCGACCGAACAAAAGACTTCGGCACCGCGCCCGAGAACACGCCGCGTCGCTTGGCCGCGGGACGCAGGGTCGCGTCGGTCGCCATCGTTCAGCCCATCCGGATGCGCGGGTCGACGATCGCGTACGCGATGTCGACCAGCAGGTTGACCAGGATGTACACCGTCGCGACGACGATCCCGACACCCATGATCGCCGGGAAGTCCAGCGAGGTGGCGCTCTGGAACGCGTACGAACCCAACCCGGGCCATGCGAACACCGTCTCCGTTACCACCGCCCCGGAGAGCAGGCCGCCGAAGCTGAGGCCGATCACGGTGATCA
The DNA here is from genome assembly GCA_035632615.1 of bacterium. Lineage (GTDB taxonomy): Bacteria > Sysuimicrobiota > Sysuimicrobiia > Sysuimicrobiales > Segetimicrobiaceae > JAJPIA01. Next base: position 8,493 of record DASQGM010000104.1, read on the forward strand.
CCGGCAGCAGCGCGTTCCGCGCCGCGTGCCGCACCGTGACGCGCCGCGGGGCGAGCCCCTTCGCGCGCGCGGTGCGCACGTAATCCTCGCCGAGCACCTCAAGCATGCTGCCGCGCATCATCCGGGTGATGATGCCGACGGCCGACGACGCCAGCACCAGCGCCGGGAGCGTCAGGTGCGAGAGCGCGTCCACGGCGACGCCGGCCTGACCGGCCAGCAGCGCGTCGATCACGACGAAGCCGGTCGCAAACGGCGGCAGCGTGAGGCGGGGGCTCAGTTGTCCGGCGGACGGGGCCCAGCCCAGGCGGGCGTAGAACACGAACAGCGCCACCAACCCCAACCAGAACACCGGCATCGACACGCCGATGAGCGATCCGCCGCGCCCGATCTGATCGATCACGGTGTCCCGCCGAACCGCGGACACGATCCCGAGCGGAATCCCGAACACGAGGCTCAGCAGCATCGCTGCGGTCGCGAGCTCGATCGTCGCGGGCAGATGTTGCGACAGGTCCTTCAACACGGGCTGGTGTGTCGTGATCGATACGCCCATGTCGCCCCGCACCAGGTTCCCGAGGTAGACCAGGTACTGCTCAGGCAGCGAGCGGTCGAGCCCCCACCGGTGCTTGAACGCGGCGACCGCCTGAGGGTCGGCGGCTGCCTGATCGCCGAGATTCGCCGCAACCGGGTCGGACGGAACCGCGTGCGACAGCACAAACGTGAGGAGCGTGATCCCGAGAATCATCAGCGGCAACACGAGCACCCTCCGACCCACGTAGGCCTGAAGATTCACGTCGCGCTCCCGCTGGCACCGCGTCCGGCCAGCCTGGCCCTACCCGCGGCGGATCGTGTAGAAGTCAACCTCCCACACGCTGTTGTAGGTGATCCCGCGCAGGTCCGACCGATAGCCGAACGGCAGCGCGGGCGTGAACAGCGGCGCGTAGGGCCCGATCTCCAGCAGGCGGCGCTGGATCTTCTGCAGCAGCGCGACCCGCGCCTTGGGATCGGCCTCCTGCGTCGCCTGGTCGCCCCACTGCGCGAGCTCCTGGGCGGCCGGGCTCGCGTTCGCGGGCCAGTTCATCCGTTTACCGACGAGCTGCCCCGGGAGGTACACGAGGAAGTCG
>DASQGM010000105.1:0-7582 GCA_035632615.1 bacterium
CCCCCCCCGCCAACCGGCCACCGTACAGCGCCTCGAGCCTGGGATGGGTCAGCACCGCGATGCGCCCGTCGATCCCGCGGTCGCGGAGGTGGGCGCCGACGCCGCCGATCACGCCCGCGCCGATGCGCACGTCGTACCCGCGCGAGCCGGCCGTCACCCGCACCACGCGCTCGGGGACCGACCCGGCGCCGCGCGGGGCGGTCCCGCCGTTCCGGCCCTTCCACGTGGCCGCGAACGCCTCGACGCAGCGGGCGGCCTCCTCCGCGGACACCGCCGAGGTGTCCAGGACCAAGTCGGCGTCGTGATACAGCAGGCCGCGCTCGGCGAGCAGGCGCCGGACGCTCGCCTCGGGGTCCGCCCCGAGCAGTGGCCGGTCCGCGCCGCCGCCCACGCGGGCGAGGATCGCCGAGGGCTCCGCTCGCAACCCGACGATCATCCCGTTCCGGCGGAGGTGCGCCATGTTGCCAGGGCTGAGCACGACGCCGCCGCCGGTGGCGATGACCGTGCCCTCCCGCTCCCCCACGGCGGCCACCACCTCGGACTCGAGCCGACGGAACGCCGCCTCGCCGTCCTCGGCGAAGATGCGCCGGATCGGACGGCCGGCGCGCTCCTCGATCAACACGTCGGTGTCCACGAACGGACGGCCGAGCCGGGACGCGAGCGCGCGGCCGACGAGGGTCTTGCCCGTGCCCATGAAGCCGATGAGCACGACGTTGTGGCGCACGTCCGCCTCAGGCCTCCGGCCCCGTGCGCACCCAACGTGCGTGCGCCTCGTACGCCTGGCGCATCTCCGCCAGGCTGTCGCCGCCGAACTTCTCGACCATCGCGTCGGCGAGGACGATCGCGGCCATCGCCTCCCCGATCACGCCGGCGGCGGGGACCGCGGTCACGTCGCTGCGGACGACGGCCGCCTCCACGCGCTCCTTGGTGACGATGTCCACGGACGCGAGCGGGCTGCGGAGCGTGCTCAACGGCTTCATCGCCACGCGGACGACGAGGGGCTCTCCCGTGGTCATGCCGCCCTCGGTGCCGCCGGCCTGGTTGGTCGTGCGGTAGAAGCCGCGCTCCGGATCGTAGAAGATCTCGTCGTGCGCGGCCGAGCCGGGGAGGCGCGCCTCCGTGAAGCCCTGGCCGATCTCGACGCCCTTCATCGCGTTGATCGACATCATCGCCTGCGCGAGCCGGCCGTCGAGCCGCCGGTCCCAGTGGACGTAGGTGCCGAGCCCCACCGGCACCCCGGTAACCACGACCTCGAAGACGCCTCCGAGCGTGTCGCCCTTCTCGCGCGCCTCGTCGATCGCCGCGATCATGCGGGCCTCGGCCTCCGGATCCACGCAGCGCAGCGGCGACTGCTCGGCGACCGCGGAGATGTCTTCGGACCGCTCGGGCCGCCGGGTCGCTGCGACGCCCCCCAGCTCCACGACGTGGCTGGCCAGCGCGATGCCGAACTGCCCGAGCAGCGCCCGGCAGACGGCGCCAGCGGCCACCCGGGCCGTCGTCTCGCGCGCGCTGGAGCGCTCGAGGACGCGGCGGACGTCGTTGAAGTGATACTTCAACGCGCCGGCAAGGTCCGCGTGCCCGGGGCGAGGGCGGGTGAGCGGCGGTTCCTCCCGCCGCCAGTCCTTGTTGCCGATCGCGAGCCCGACCGGCGCGCCGATCGTGGTGCCGCCCATCACGCCGCTGTGGATCTCCGCGCGGTCCTTCTCGATCTGCATCCGGCCGCCGCGGCCGTACCCTTGCTGCCGCCTCGCGAGCTGGACATTGATCTCGTCCTCCGACAGCGGAACGCCCGCGGGCAGGCCCTCGACGATCACGAGGAGCCCCCGCCCGTGTGACTCGCCCGCGGTCAGGAATCGCACCATCGCGTCACCGCCCCATCCGTTCTTCGGCGGGGACCTCGCGGGGCAGCCCCAGCGATTCCCGCATCACGTCGACCGGCGCCGCGCGCCCGGTCCAGATCTCGAACGCCCGGGCGCCCTGGTATACCAGCATCGCGAGACCCCCGAGCGTGCGGCAGCCCCGCGCGCGTGCGTCGCGCAGCAGCACCGTCTCGCGCGGCTCGTAGATCATGTCCATCACCAGCAAACCTGGATGCAGCGCGTCGGGCGCCACGGGCGAGAGCCCACGCTCCGCCCCGCCGCCCAGGGTGGTGGCCTGGATCAACAACCCCGCGTCGCGCAGCGCGGACCGGATGCCGGCCCCGTCGAGCGGAAGCGCGTCCACGGTGCACGACGGAAAGAACCGCCGCGCGCTCTCCGCGAGCGCCGCGGCGCGGTCCCAGTTGCGGTTCGCGATCACCACCGAGGCGGCCCCGGCGCCCGCCAGCGCAAACGCCGCGCCCCGCGCGGCGCCCCCGGCGCCCACGATCACGACGCACGCTCCCTCGACCGAGGTCCCGCCGTCGCGTCGGAGGGCGTCGAGCATCCCCGTTCCGTCGGTGTTGTGGCCGACGAGGCGCCCGCCGTCCACCCGGATCGTGTTCACGGCCCCGATCGCCCGGGCGTCCTCGGTCGTCTCGTCAAGGTAGGCGAGCGCGGCTTCCTTGTGCGGGACCGTCACGTTCGCGCCGGCGATGCCGAGCGGGGCGAGCCCGCGGAGCGCGTCGGCGAGCCGGTCGCGCGGCACCGGGAACGCCACGTAGCACCAGTTGAGCCCGAGGGCCGCGAACGCCGCGTTGTGCATGCGCGGAGAGAGGCTCCCCCGCGCCGCGCCTCCGATGACCCCGACGACCGTCGTCGCCCCGTCGATCCCCGTACCGTGCCTCCCGCGAATGTCCTCCCAATTATAGGGAACCACCCTGCGCCAGCACAAGCCGGATGTCGCCCGGGAACCGACCGGCACGGCCGCCGCCGCGCACAGGGGCCGCCGGGCCCTTGCCCGAAATGGACCTGGCACCACCGCAAACGGGAGGACGCGTATGAAATACGAGGGACAGGAGTTCTACGAGATCACGGTAGCGGGGCTCCGGCGCAGGCTGCCGGTGGTGCCGATCACAGATTCACTGTGGATCGCCGCGTTCGTCCTGTGGGGCGACGTCGAGATGACGAACGTGTGCGCGCGGCAGATCGCGGAGCGCCTCCGGCCGACGGTGTTCGACTGCGTGGTGTCCGTGGAGGCCAAGGCGCTACCGCTCGCGCACATGGTCGCCACCTACCTCTCGAACCCGCTGACCGGCCATTTCTTCCCGTACGTGGTGTGCCGCAAGAGCGTGAAGGGCTACATGAAGAACCCGCTGACCGTCGAGGTGAAATCGATCACGACCGCGGGGGCGCAGACCCTCGTGCTGGACGGCGCGGAGGCGGACCGCCTGAAGGGCGCGCGGGTCGCTGTCGTGGACGATGTCGTGAGCACCGGGGGCAGCCTCCGCGCCGTCGACGATCTGCTCCATCGGGTCGGGGCGCGGATCGTGGCGCACGCTGCGGTGCTGCTCGAGGAAGGCGGCTACCAGAATCCCGATCTGATCTCGCTGGGGACGCTCCCGATCTTCACCCGCTAGCCGCGTGAACGCCGAGCGCCCGGGGGCGCATCCCGCAGTCTACAGCGCCGGCGCGCTCGGCGCAAGCATGCTGTTGCAAACCATCCTGTTGTGGGCCGTGTACTTCTACGCGCCGCCGTCCGGGGCGACGCGGCTGCGGCCCGAGTGGATGGGGCTCGCGCTGGCCGGCGGCCGCATCGTGAACGCGCTCAGCAACCCGCCCGTCGCGTTTTGGAGCGACCGGTTGCGCACGCGGTGGGGTCGCCGGCGCCCGTTCCTCGCGGTGGGCGCCCCCGCGCTGGCCGTCTGCTTCGCGCTGCTGTGGATCCCCCCGTCGCTGCCCCCGGTGCCGATGTTCCTGTACGTGCTCGCGGTGCTGATCGGGTTCTTCTTCTGCTTCTCGTTCTCGATGAATCCGTACGCCGCGCTGCTGCCCGACATCACGCCGGGCGGGCGCGGCCGCGTGGTGGTCGCATCGTGGCAGGCCGGGGCCTCCGTCGGCGGCGTCGGCATCGCGATGATCTCTTCGGCGTGGCTGATCGCGCATGCCGGGTTCGGCGCGATGGGTGCGGCGATCGGGGCGGCGGCGCTCGCGATGCTGTGGACCGTCGCCGCCGGCGTCCGCGAACCCGCGCCCGCCGTCGGCGCGGCGCCGCCCGCGTTCTGGCGCGAGATCGGCGGCGTGCTCCGGGACCCCGCGTTCCGCGTCTACGTCGTGAGCCTCTCGCTGCTCTGGATCGGCACGAGCATGGTCAACTCCGCGATCGTCTACGTGATCACGGTGCTGATGGGGCTCCCGCAGAACTCGGTCGGGGTCGTACTCGGGGTCACGTTCGTCTGCACGCTCGGGGCCTTCCCCCTGCTGGCGCGCCTGACTCGCACACTGGGGACGCCGCGCATGCTCAGGTGGACGCTCGCCGTCGCCTCCGTCGTCATCCCCTTGATCGGGGCGATCGGCCTGCGGGGCGTCCCGGGCGCGCCGGCCGTCCAGGGCTTCGTCCTGGTCGTGCTCGCGGCGGCGCCGCTCGCCGGTCTCCTGGTGCTGCCGAACGCGCTGCTGGCGGACATCGCGGAGGCCGGCCACGAGCGGACGGGCGAAGGGCGGGAGGCGATGTACTACGCCGTCCAGGGGCTCATTCTCAACGCCGCGTCCGCGGGGTCGTCCGCGCTCCTCGGCGTGCTGCTCGCCCTCGGCGACAGTCCGGGCCACAGCCTCGGGCTCCGCCTCATTCCGGTCGTCGGCGGGGGGTGCACCCTGCTCGCGCTGCTGGCGTTTCTCCCGTTTTCGACCGGAGCGGCGCGGGCGTCTCGAGGTGCGCCGTCTCGTTGAGCAGCGCCACCCGCGCCCCGCGCGTGTCGAACTCCAAGACGCTGATCGCCCCGTTGTCCTGCCGGATCGCCCAGTAGCGGCTCAGCGGCGCGTCGAACACGGCAAGCAGGATCGTCTTGTTCAGGCCGCCGTGGGCGACCGCGGCGACGGTCTCGCCGGGGTGCCGCGCCACCATCTCGCCGACGGCCTCGATCCCCCGCGCGCGCAGCTCCGCGAGCGTTTCTCCTCCGCCGGGCGTGACACCCTCGGGGTCGCGCCGCCGGGTCCGGAGGATGTCCCCGAACCGCGCGGTGATCTCCTCCGAGGTCAGGCCCTCCCACTCGCCCATGCCGACTTCCCGCAGGCTGTCCAGCGAACGTACCGGCAGGCCGTGAACCGCGGCGATCGCCGCGGCGGTGTCTCGGGCGCGGGAGAGCGGGCTGCTGTAGATCGCGCGGAACGGGACCGCCGCGAGCGCCACGGCCAGGCGCGCCGCCTGCTCGCGCCCCAGCGTGCTCAGCACGCTGTCAATCTGGCCCTGGTAGCGCCCCTCGGCGTTCCAATCCGTTTGCCCGTGGCGGATGAGGTAGACGCGCGTGACGCCGTGCGCGGGCCTCGGCAGGCCCCCCGGAGGCAGTGTGGTCACACCGCGGCTAGGAGCCGGTCTGCTGGACGTGTCGCGCGGCTTCGCGGAGTGCCGCCGCGGTGGGTTCGGACGCGAGGGACGACGGGTCGTCGTCGTCGGGCGAGACGGCGTGCGCCTCCGACGGTTGGTGCGCGGGCATCTCCGCGGTCACCGCGGCGTGTTCCGCCTCGGCGCCCCCGCCCATGAACGACGCGTCCGCGAGCGGATCGGGCGCGGGGAGCGCCTGCTGGACGGCCTCGCCCATGTCGTGCATCGTGGAGGACGCCTCCTGCGTGAACTCGCCGAAGGCCTGCCGGGCCTCATCCTGCGCGCCCCGCACGGAGTTCCGGAAGTCGCGGATCGTGCGACCCAGGGTCCCCCCGAACCCGGCCAGCCTGGACGGGCCGAAGATCAGAAGCGCGATCACGAGCAGGATCATCAGCTTCTCTGGATTGTCGAACATCACACACCTCTTCCTCCGGCGCAGCGCCGGAGCTCCCCGGACATTCTACACCACGGGCGCGGCCGCGAGAAAGATCCCGAAACGTGCGCGCGAGCGTCGGGGACGGAGACACCGATTACCCGGTGAGCGCGATCAGCGGCGGAGCACGGGTCCCGGGACACGCACCTCAGCGAAGGGCCCGCACATGCCTGCGACGCGGCGGCGTCCTGCGGTGCGCCGCCGCGGGCACGGGGCTGCCGGCGGTGTGCGCGTCGACCGCGCGCTCGGCCCGCCCCGCGCGCTCCTCCGGCGCCGCCGGTCCGTCGGCCGGGCCGGCGACCGCGATGAGATAGCGCTGGTAGAAGCGCTCCACGCTTCGCCGCGTGATCTGAAACGTGGGCGTCCGGTGCGGCCGGATCGCGCCGCTGAACGTCCGCGGGATGTGCAGCAGCTCGTGGATCAGGATGCGGTCCTGCTCGGCCTCGGGCAGCCGGCCGAACTCCGGCTCGATGATCTCCACGACGTAGGCGGGCCCGATCCCCAGCACCTGCTGCCACAGCGCCGGCAGTCCCCAGATCCGCGCCCACGCCTCGGACGTCGAGCCGTACCCGCGCACGCAGAAGATGCGCGCGGGGTCCACGTGTCGGAATCCGAGCGCGGCCACGATCCGGGCCAGACGTCCGTGTGTCCTCGAGCAGAGCTCCCAGCGCATCTGACGCGCCCGGCTAGCGTGCGGTCGCGCCGCCCTGCCGGGCGGGCAGCGTCTTGCGGCCGAGGTTGCGGAGCAGCAGGATCTGGCCGCGGTGGTAGCCGAGGTGCTCGAGGTAGTGGAGCAGCGCCCACATCTTCGTCGGTTGTTCCCCGCCGCGCCGCGGGGACGGTGGCGTCCGGGCCGCCAGATCCTGCACCGTGACACCGGCGAGCACTCGGCGCGTCACCGCGCGCGCCTCGTCGACCGCGCGGAGCACGTCCTCCCGCCGCGGCGAGTCGTGGACGAACTCCGCGTCGCGGTTGCGGTTCGCCGGCACGCCGCCGATCGCCTCGCCGATCCACCAGCGCTCGCTGCCGGCGAGGTGGCGCAGCAAGATCGCGATGGAGTTGAACTCCGAACCGGGGCACCATTGGAAGAGCTCGTCGTCCACGGGCTTCACCGCGTCGAGCAGCGACGACCACACCTCATCGAGATGCTCGGCGATGCCTTGTACGGCGCTGTCCATCGGTTCGCCCTCCACGCGCGGCCAGATGCCGCTGTACGCCCTTGTCTCTTCGCCACCCGGAGCGCTTCCTCCCCTGCTCGGCCGTGTGCGAAGACGGGCTGACGAGACGGAGGTGCGATCTCATGTCGGTGCGGAGCTCAACGACCGGATCTCTGGACGCAAGATCGGGCGATGCGCCTCAAGAAACTATTTGCACACTCCCACCGATCCGTTCGCGCAACGGTTTCCACCGGGGGCCGAAGGCACGTTCAGTTGGCAGGAGGTCTCGCGAATCCCTCGGGCGAGAGTGCGGCGGCAGAGATCTTCGGGGACGCGGAGGCCCCGCAGGCGCGGGATCTACGATCTCGATCCGAGCACCCCGAACCGGTGGTCCAGCGCGTACGCGCCGGGGCCGACGAGGATCAGCACCAGCGCCACGGCGATGATGAGCAGGTTGTACTCGTAGCCGCCGTTCTGCACCCAGAACCCGCGCCGGCCGGCGACCGCGGAGATCGCCACGACCATCGTGATAATG
>DASQGM010000106.1:0-41784 GCA_035632615.1 bacterium
TGTCCGTGCAGGTGCTGTCGAGTTGGGAGGTGGGCGACCTCGGCGGGGCCGCCGCGCTGTCGCTGCTCCAGAGCGTGCTCCTGACCGCGGTCGTCCTGTTCGGCCGGTACATCGTGGGGCTGCGGCTCCGCGTCGCGTAGGGCAGGAGATCGAGATGCCGGCGCAGGTGCAGGTCCATGTCGCGGTCGAAGGGCTGGTCAAGCGCTTCGGCGTGCGTGCGGCCGTGGAGGACGTGTCGTTCCGGATCACGCGCGGGGAGTGCCTCGTGCTGCTCGGGCCGAGCGGGTGCGGAAAAACGACGACACTGCGCTGCGTGGCGGGTTTTGAGACGCCGGACCGCGGGCGGATCGTGATCGGCGGGCGCACCGTGTTCGATCATGGGCGCGGACGGTCAGTGCCGCCGGCCCGGCGCGATATCGGCATGGTCTTCCAATCCTACGCGGTCTGGCCCCACATGACCGTATTCGACAATGTGGCATTCCCGTTGCGAATCCGGAGGCGCCCGCGTCGAGAGATCATGCAACGGGTCGGCGACGTCCTCGCGCTTGTGGGACTCCGCGGGCACGAAGGCCACAACGCGAGCGCGCTGTCCGGGGGGCAGATGCAGCGGGTGGCCCTTGCCCGCAGCCTCGTCTACGGCCCGAGCCTGTTGTTGCTCGACGAGCCGCTGAGCAATCTCGACGCGGTGTTGCGCGAACGGCTCCGCGTCGAGATCAAGGCCATCCTCCAGCAGACGAACACCACCGCGATCTACGTGACGCACGATCAGATCGAAGCCGCGGTCCTTGGCGACGAGATCGCGGTGATGAACGCCGGTGTCATCGAGCAACAAGGCTCTCCGACCGAGATCTTCAGCCGCCCGGCCCACCCGTTCGTGGCGGATTTTCTGGGAGCTACGAACCGGGTGGCGGGAGTGGCGCAGTCCGTGAACGGTCAGTGGACGGTCCGGACCGAGCGCGGCGATGTGCTGACCGCGCTGCCGCCGGCCGCGCCGATCGCGCCCGGGAGCCGATGTGTGGTGGTGTTCCGGCCGGAATCGCTCCAGTTGAGCGCCGTCCGTCCGGCCGCCGCCGTCAATCTCTGGGATGGCGATGTCGTGGAAGTGCGCTACCTCGGAACGTCCACATTGTACACGGTGCGGTCTGCGCTCGGCGATCTGCTCGCGCGCCCGCGGGAATCGCGGGTGTCGTTTCAAGCAGGCCGCCACGTGTGGCTGCACGTGCCTGCGGACAGTGCCGTGGTGCTGCGCGACATCGCGCCGCAAGGCGCTTCAGAATAACGGTGCCGACGCGCGCCCGCGTTCGCCGGGCCGCCGGCCAAGGGAGGGATACATGTGACCGACCACGCCAGCCAGTTCCGAGCGCTGTTGCGCCGGGAGGACATCATCGTCGCGCCCATCTGCTACGATCCGTTCACCGCCCGCCTTGCGGAGCAGGCGGGGTTCGAGTGCATCGCGGTAGGCGGCTACGCGATGGGCGCCCACACGTGCCTGACCGAGCCGCTGCTGAGCCTCGACAATGTTGCGGACATCGCGCGGCGGATCCAGAGCGCGGTCGGGGTCCCGGTGTTCATGGACGCGGGCGCCGGCTACGGTGAGGCGATCAACGTCTGGCACACCGTCCGGCAACTGGAGGCCACTGGGATCGCCGGGCTCCACATCGAGGATCAGGTGTATCCGAAGCGCGCGCATTACCACCGCGACTATCGGGAACACGTGATCGATGTCGAGCACATGAAGGAGCGGATCCAGGCGGCGCTCGAGGCCCGGCGAAATCCGGACTTCGTGATCTGTGCCCGGACCGATGCGATGAGGACGGACGGATTTGCCGAAGGGATCCGGCGCGCGAACGCGTATGTCGAGGCGGGTGCCGACATGATCATGTGCTTCCCCAATACCCCCGAGGAAGTTCGGCGGGCGCCTCGGGAAATTCCGGTGCCCGTGCAGTATGTGAATAGCCACGGCAACCGTGTGGGCCGGCCGGTGCTGTCGATCGCGGAGTTGCAGGCGGCAGGCTATAAGATGGTCGACTACGCCACGGCGTCGGTGCTCACGGTCTACGAGGCCGTTGGCGCGATGTTCAGGCGGTTGCGCCAGACGGGCGATGCCGGGATGTCGGCCGATCAGGCGATCGCCGCCCGAAAGGGAATTGAAGACCTGATCGGTCTCCCAACGCTGTACGCGATCGAGGAGCGTACGACCGAGCGCAGGCGGTGACGAGTGCACGGGTTGGCCGCCCCACGCCAACCATCGCGAGGGTGACCCCCAACTTCGACATCCGGGACGCTTCTCTTTGCGGAGGTCTCGGGAGCGATCTTCCGGTGGATAGCTGAATCGCGGGACCGCACGAATGCAAGCGGCGTGTGATAGGTGGGACGAGCGATCCAACGGAAAGGATGATCCGCACCCATGTTGATGGAGAGACTGAATGCGGCTCCCCCCCGACGGATTGACGCGCTGCGCGGTGAGTCGGACCGCGGGATCTGGCGCCGGTGATGCGCCTGACCGGAGGGCAGACGCTCGTGCAATGCCTCGAGGCCCAAGGGGTCGACGCGGTATTCGGCCTGCCGGGCGTCCAGCTCGACTGGGCGTTCGACGCGCTGTACCTCGAGCGTGACGCGATCACGGTCTATCATACCCGGCACGAGCAGGCGGTATCCTACATGGCCGACGGGTATGCTCGAACCACCGGTCGCGTCGGTGTCTGCCTGACGGTTCCCGGACCGGGACTGCTGAACGCGATGGCGGGTCTCGCGACCGCCTATGCGTGTTCGTCGCCGGTCCTGTGCATCACGGGCCAGATTCCTTCCCGTCACATCGGGAAGGGTCGCGGGCTGCTGCACGAGATCAAGGATCAGCTGCAGACGGTGCGTTCGGTGACCAAGTGGGCTGCCGCAGCGACGCGCCCCGAAGATATCCCGTCGGTCGTTCGCGAGGCGTTCCGGCAGCTGCGGACCGGCCGCGCGCGCCCGGTGGCGATCGAGGTCGCACCGGACGTGCTCCAGGCGTCGGGGGACGTCGCGTCTTTCGCGCGCGTGGAAGTAGCGCGGCAGGAAGGTGATCCTGAGCTCGTCGAGCGGGCAGCCAAGGTGCTCGGGCGCGCCAAGCGGCCGAGCATCTTCGTGGGCGGCGGGGTGCTTCGATCCGGCGCGTCGGAGCCGCTTCTGCACCTCGCCGAGATGCTCGAGGCTCCGGTCATCATGTCCAGCAGCGGCAAGGGCGCGCTCTCGGACCGTCACCGGCTGGCCCAGAGCATGGTGGCGGCCGAGGATCTGCTGCCGGCGGCAGACGTCGTGCTCATCGTGGGCACCCGGTTTCTCCAACCGGCGTTCTCGACGTGGGGCCCCCGTGACGGACAGACGCTCATCCAGATCGATGTCGATCCCGAAGAGATCGGGCGGAACAGCCCCGTAGCGATCGGCATTGTTGCCGACGCGCATTGGGGCCTCACCGAGCTGCTCAACCGCGTCCCTCGTCACAACGGCAGTCGGTCCTCCCGCAGAGACGAGCTCGCGGCCGCGAAGCAGAAGGCAGACACGCGCTTAGCCACGCTGGAGCCGCTGCGGTCATACGCGCTCGCGATCCGCGAAGCGGTGCCGGACGACGGAGTCGTGGTCACCGATCTCACCCAAGTCGGCTATTGGTCGTATTTTGGCGGGTTTCCCGTCTACGAACCCCGGACCTTGATCACGTCCGGGTATCAAGGGACGCTGGGGTTTGCGTTTCCGACTGCCCTCGGCGCGCGAGTCGGCGCGCCGGAGAAGAAGGTGGTCTCGATCAGCGGGGACGGCGGCTTCATGTACAACGTGCAAGAGATGTCCACCATGGTCCGGCACGGGCTCAATGTGGTGGCGATTGTCTTCAACGACAACGCCTTCGGCAACGTCCGCCGCATCCAAAAGGAGTCTTTCGGCGGGCGAGTGGTTGCGTCGGACCTTCGGAACCCGGATTTCGTCCGGCTGGCGGAGTTGTTTGGCGTCGAGGGGCGGCGTGCAGAGAGTCCCGGGGCGCTGCGGGCCGCGCTCCAGGATGCGCTCGGCCGCGATCGCCCCGGGCTGATCGAAGTGCCGCTCGGTGAGATGCCCAATCCCTGGCCGGTGATCCGGGCAGGGTCGCGCGAGTAGCACGCCACACGGGACCCGGATGGTACGCTCGCTGCGGGTCAGGCTACCTCGGCGACAGACCCCAGCTCCGCACCCGAGTTGGGACTATGCGAAACATCACCCGATCGGGCGGCATCATGTTGCCTCCCCACCGATGCTCAAGGTCCGGATGGTATTTCTCCAAGAGCGCCCGGACGAGCTCAAGCCGCTCCGCTGACTCAGGGAGGAACTCGGCACGACCGTGAATGATCACGCCCCGGATGTCGCCGCGGGTCCCGGTTTCAGCGACGACGCAGGCCCTTGGATCGCGGCTGAGATTTCGTACCTTCTGAGTGTTCGCCTCGCTGATCATGGTGAGATCCTCGGGTCTGTGCAGGAACCATACCGGCATCGCGAGCGGAGAGCCGTCCGTTTGAACACTAGCGAGCAGGACGACTTCCTTGGTCGCGAGGAAACCCTGGATATGCACATCTGCAAACCGCTCTGGCACCTTTGTCCCTCTCGGATGTGCAACTGGCCTGCCCCTGACCCGCCTGTTCTTGCGAAGTTCCACCGCTGGCCGCGAATTCCTTGACCCGCTTGTGCTGTGACCAGCGTTCGCAGGAGGCCGGCCCGCCCGCAGGAGGAACGGGGCCGGTTCGCCAAAAAGGACGGTTACCATGACAATCCTTCTGTGCATTCGGCGGTCAGTGTTGGGTATCGTCCTCGGCGTGGCCTGTGCGGTCGCGCCGCTGCTGCCGGCCTTCGGCGCTCCCCAGACGATCTCGACGATCGAGCCGGGGTCGACCAGCGACGCCTGGGTCGCGTGGGACAAGCTGAGCTGCACGTACAAGCCGGCCGCCAAGCATCCGGACAAGTGGGTGGCGGTGCTGCGCAAGCCGGCGCGGCCGATGCGGCTGGGGTTCGGCGAACAGGGCGAGGGGCAGGTGCTGCTCGACGCCTTCAATGCGAGCATGAAGGCAGTCACGGCGAAGGTCGGTATCGAGCTGATCATCGGCAACTACAACCTCCCCAGTACCACCGACGCCGTCACGCAGGCGCAGGCGATCGCGCTCCGCGGACCGAGCGTCGTCGTGAGCTTCAACGTGCTGACGGCGGTGATGCAAGCGGTCAACGGCAACTACTCGCGCGGCTGCGTCCCGATCATCCAGGTGACGGCGCCGGCGCCGAACACGATCGTCTTCGGCGCGAGCAATACGGACGTCGGTAAGACCGAGGGCAACTACCTGGCCGCCTACGTCAAGCAACACAACTGGCAGCCCGCCACCGTGACCGTACTTGGGCTGCAGTCGCCCGGGCTCGGGGAGTCGATCGGCCTGCGGATCGGCGACTGTCAGCGGGCCGTTCAGGCGGCGCTGCCGGGCGTCAAGGTCGATAACCTCGCGAGCGTCAGCCCCAGCACGGCCGACGCGCAGACGAAGACGACGGACTGGCTTACCGCGCACCCCAACGACCACCACGTGCTCGTGTGCAGCATCGCGGATCTCTTCTCGATCGGCGCGGCGAACGCGTTCAAGGGCGCGAACCGCTCCGACGACGGCGTGGTGATGGGCGCCGGCGGCGGCGCGGACGCCACCACGACGATCAAGGCCGGCGGGCCGATGGTCGGCACCGTGGACTTCGGCTGGGGCCGGTACGGCGACTATCTGGTGCCGCTCGCGGAGGACGTGTTCGAGGGCAAGCCGGTCCCGACGGAGATCCACCAGCAACTGCGCGTGCTCGACAAGAGCAACATTTCCTGAGTCCCGGAATGCAGTCCGGCTCCGGTCCGGTCGACGCCGTCGGAGATCTCTCCCGGACTCTCCCGCAGCCGCACGGACGCCTGACCGGGTGGCTGCACGGTCCCGGCGCCGATCAGATCGGCCTGTTCGGTGCCCTCGTCGTGCTGTGCACCATCTTCGCGATCCTCTCGCCGTTCTTTCTTCTCCCGCAGAACGCTCTCAACATCGCCCACGCCGTTTCCTACACCGGCATCACCGCGGCGATCACCACGCTCGTCCTCGTGGGCGGCGGGTTGGACCTCTCGATCTCCGCGGTGATGGCCCTCGCCGGGACGGTGTGCGCCGAGCTGTTGCTCAGGGGCGTCCCCTGGCCGGCCGTCATCGCGGGGGGGCTCGGGGCCGGCGTTGTGGTGGGCTTGTTCAACGGCGCGGTCATCACCTACGTCGGGATCAACCCGCTGATCGTCACGATCGGCAGCCAGTTCGTGGTCCGGGGCGCGGCGTTTCTGGTCGTCAAGAACCAGGAGCTGGTGATTACGGAGCGGCACTTCCTGTATCTCGGACAGGGCAGCCTCCTCGGCATCCCCGTGCCTGCGATCCTCATGGCGGCGATGTTCTGCCTCGTCGGCTGGTGGATGCGCTTCACGGTGTTCGGCCGGCACATGTACGCGATCGGGGGGAGCCCCGGCGGCACGATGGCCCGACTCGCCGGAATCCCCGTCGAGCGACGGCGGATGCAGATGTATGTGTTGAGCGGGATGTTTGCGGCGCTGAGCGGGATCGTGTTGGCGGGGTTCACCGGCACCGGGCTGGCGTACGCGGCGCAGGGCCTGGAACTACCGATCATCGCGTCCGTCATCCTCGGCGGCACCGCGCTGACCGGCGGCCGGGGCTCGGTGCTGGTCACTGTGATCGGCGTGTTCGTCCTCGGCGTCGTCGCAAACGGCATCACTCTGCTGAACCTCTCGAACCAGTGGCAGCTCGTCGTCCAAGGTGTGGCGTTGCTGCTCGCCGTGATCGTGGACGAGGTGCGTGCCAAGCGGCGGGCGCGATGAGCATGATTTCTGCGGTGGAAAAGGGGGAGGTCGTCTACGCCGCGCGCGGGCTGTCGAAGCACTTCGGGCCCATCGCGGCGTGCCAGGATGTGGACATCGACATCCGGAGCGGAACGCTGACCGCGATGGTCGGCGACAACGGCGCGGGCAAGTCGACGCTGGTCAAGATGTTGACCGGCGCGCTCCAGCCGGACGCCGGACGGCTCGTGCTCCGCGGGGAGGAGGTCCGGTTCGCGAGCCCGCTGGAGGCCCGCCGGAAGCGGGTCGAGGTCGTGTATCAGGAGCTCGCGCTCGCCCCGAACCTCGACGCGGTCGCAAACATCTTCCTCGGCCGGGAGCTGACGCGCCCGATCGCCGGCGTGCCGGGGTTGCGCCGCCTGGACGAGGCACGGATGCGGGGGCTCGCCCGCGAGGAGATCCGCCGGCTCAACGTCAAGATCCCGAGCATCCGAGGCATCCCGGTCGGCAAGATGTCCGGGGGGCAGCAGCAGTCGGTCGCGATCGCGCGCGCCGCGTACTGGACCACCGACGTGCTGTTCATGGACGAGCCGACCGCGGCGCTCGGCGTCCAGGAGGCGCGGGCCGTCCTCGATCTCGTGCGCGGCATCGTCGACCGGGGTGTCGCGGTGGTCATGGTCAGCCACATCCTCCCGCACGTTATCGAGCTCGCCGATCACATCGTCGTGATGCGCCACGGTCGCAAGGTCGCCGACACGCCGAGCCGGGACGTGGGGATGGACGCCCTGGTCCGGCTGATCGTCGGCGCATGAACGGCCCGGCCGTGGTCGATCCCTGGCGTCCGCGGATCGGACTCGTCTCCGTTCGGTTTCGGCTGTTCGACCCGCAGATGCCGGCGGATTTTCCCGCGAGGATGCAGGAGCGCGCACGGGGCTACGCGCGCGCGCTCAGCGAGACGTTCGACGTTGTGTTCCCCGGGGTGATCGAGGATGAGACCGGCGCCAGCCGGGCGGCGGAGGCGTTCGCGCGGGAGCGCCTCGACGCGCTCGTCTTCGCGCCGACGATGGCGGCCCCGCCGAGCTTCGCCGCCGCCGCCGTGCGGGCGCACCGGGCGCCGGTCGTGATCTGGAACCCGGCGGCGACCGCGCACCTCCCGGAGGGATGGACGCAGGCGCAGGCGACCGAGGAGACGGCGGCAGTCGCCTGCGTGATGCTGGCGAACGTGTTCGCGCGAGAGGGCCGGCCTGCGCCGGTCGTCGCGGCGCCGCCCGGCGATCCGGCCGCGATGGAGCGGCTGCGGCGCACGGTGCGTGCGGCGGCCACGGCCGGCGGCGTGCGCGATTCGGTGGCGTTGCGGGTCGGCGACCCGATCCCCGGCTATCTCGACGTGGAGGCGTCGTCGGCAGAACTCGCCCGCCTCGGCATCCGGGAGCGGCGAGTCTCGCGGGAAGAGCTCGACGCGGCGTACACCGCGTCGGATGCCGGCGCGGCCCGAGCGCTGCTGGAGAACGTTCGACGGCGGGGATGGTCCGGCGACGGCGGCCCGCACGCGGAGGCGAGCGCACGGCTGGCGCTCGCGCTCGAGGCGCTGATGGACGCCAGCGAGGCGGCGTTCGGCACCGTGAACTGCCACGGCCCCTGGCTTCGCTGGAACCCCCAGATCGGCCTGACGGCGTGCCTGGGCGTGTCGCTGCTGACGGAGGCGGGGCGGCCGCTCTCGTGCACCGGGGACCAGCCGACCGCGATCGCGATGTTGCTGGCCCGCCGGCTCGCCGGCGGCGCGCTGTACAGCGAGTGTTACGCGGCGGAGCTCGACAGCGGTCTAATGCTGCTGGCCGCCGGCGGCGAGGGCGACCCATCCTGGGCGGACGCGCCGGGGCGGGTCGCCCTCGCGGCGAACCACCACTACCCGGGCCAGCGGGGTGCCGCCACTTCCATCGTATTCGCGCTCCGCCGCGGACCGGCCACGATCTTGTCGCTGTCGCCGTCCGCGTCCGGGTGGCGTCTGGCGTGGGCGACAGGGGAGGTCGTCGAGGCCCGCCACCCGAACCTCGGCGGTCCGAACGGCATGTTTCGGTTCGACTCGGGGCCGAGCACGGAGGCTGGGGTGCGCTGGATCGCGTCCGGCGCGACGCACCACAACGCGCTCGCTCCCGGGCGGCTTGACGTCGAGGTCCCGGTGCTCGCCGCAGCCCTCGGCATCGAGCACGTGCGGATCTAGCGCGGGACGCGAAGGTGGAGGCGCGATGAAGGTCACGTCGGTGGAACCGATTCCCGTCCGCTACCCCGAGCCGAACGACGCCGGGGCGACCCGCCACCTGCTGCTGGTACGGTTGCGCGCGGACGACGGCCAGGTGGGCTGGGGTGAGGCGGTCACGATGTGGCCGGAGGCCTCCCGGGCGGCGGCGGCCGTGGTGGACGGTCTCGCGCCGCTCCTCCTGGGGCGCGATCCGGTCCAGACGGACGTGCTCTGGCGCGCTCTGAAGGAGCACACCTGGTGGTACGGGCTCGGCGGAATCGCGTCGTTCGCGATCGCGGCGCTCGACATCGCCCTGTGGGACCTCCGCGGCAAGGCGCTCGGCCGCTCGGTGCTCGACCTGCTGGGCGGCCCCGTCCATCGGCGGCTGCCGGCCGTCGTCTCCTGCCACGCGTTCCTCGGGGACATCGAGGCCCTTGCCGACCAGATGGCCGGCTGGCTCGCCGGCGGCGCGCACGGCATCAAGGTCGGGTTTGGAAAGAGGGGCGACGCACGCCTGGGATTCGATCACGCCCGGGACGTGGCGTTCGTCCGGGCGCTCCGGCGCGCGATCGGCCCCGACAAGCAGATCATGATCGACGTCGGGAACGCGAACCGCTGGGACCTCGCCGCGGCGGTGGCGAGGATCACCGCGATGGAGGAGCACGGCCTCTACTGGATCGAGGAGCCGCTCGGGGGTGACGACCCGGAGGGCTACGCGCAACTGCGGGCGAGGGTGCGGGCGCGCGTCGCGTACGGGGAGCGGGAGTGGGACGTCCGCGGGTACCGCCGCCTGCTCGGGACCGGCACGGTGGACGTCGTGGGCGTGGACCCGGGTCGCGCGGAAGGGATCACAGGGTTCCGGAAGGTCTGCGAGCTCGTCGAGCAGCACCGGCGCCGCGCGAACGCGCACGCCTGGTCGTCGGCGATCGTGACGGCGGCGAGCCTGGCTGTCTCCTTCGCGAGTCCCGCGTGCGAGCTGTTCGAGGTCAAGCCGATCCGCAATCCGATGCAGCACGAGCTCGTCTCGTCGCCGATCGACCCCCACGGTGGGTGGATGAGCCCGCCCGCGGGACCGGGCCTCGGCATCGACGTCCTCGACGACGTCGTCGACCGCTACCGTGTTTAAGACCGTCCCGGCGCTCGGCGCCGGGCTCGAGGGCCAGGGCGTCATCGTGACCGGTGCCGCCGGGGGGATCGGGCGGGAGGTGGCCTCGGCGTTCGCCGCGGCTGGCGCCCGCGTGCTGGCCACCGATCTGCACCGCCGGGCCGTCGAGCAGACGGTGCGGCGGCTTCCGGGGAACGGCCATCTCGCGGTCGCCTGCGACCTGTGCGATCTCTCGGCCCACGCCGCGCTGCTCGACCGCGCGGTTCGCGGCCTGGGCGGGCTGCGGGCGCTTGTGCACCTCGCCGCGGTGCTGCGGCGGCGCGCGGAGCTGCGCCGGGTGACCGAGCGTGATTGGGACGCGCAGCTGACGACGAACCTCAAGGCGGGCTTCTTCCTCTGTCGCGCCGCGGCGGAGCTGATGGTCAAGCGGCGCCGTGGGGGCCGGATCGTGCTGTTCTCCTCCCAAGGCTGGTGGACCGGGGGGTTCGGCGGCTCGGTCGTGTACAACTCCGCGAAGGGCGCCGTGGTGACGATGACGCGGGGGTTTGCGCGGACCTACGCCAGGCACGGGATCACGGTCAACTGCGTCGCTCCCGGGCTCGTCGACACCGCGATGCTGACGAAGGATCTCGAGCCGTCGCTGCTGCGCTCGCTGGTCCGTCAGGTCCCGCTTGGACGCCTCGCCGCGCCGGCAGAGGTCGCCGGCATCACCGTGTTCCTCGCCAGCGACCACGCGTCGTACGTCACGGGCGCGACGGTGAACGTGAGCGGCCGGTTCTTGATGTACTGACGGCACCTACGCGCCACGGGGGGAGGGGGATGCCGGCCCGTCGTGGAAGGCGAGAGACTCGAACAACCAGCGTCCACAGCAGGAGGGTGTACAGTCGATGACCTCGCGCAAGCCCCGCTCATCCGCTGGCCGCCCGGCGGCCGAGCGTCCGGGCGACCCGACGCTGGCCGGCGACCTCCTGGCGATGTATGAGCGTATGGCGCAAATCCGCGAGTTCGAAGAACAGGTCCACACGCTCTTCCTTAAAGACCTGGTCCCCGGCACCACCCATCTGTGCCAGGGTCAGGAGGCGGTGGCGGTCGGCGTGGCCGCGGCGCTGCGTCGCGACGACTACACCACATACACCTACCGCGGCCACGGGCACGTCCTCGCGCGCGGCATGGACATGGTCGCCGCGTTCGCGGAGATCATGGGCCGGGCGGCCGGCGTGAACCGGGGTAAGGGCGGGTCGATGCACCTGACCGACCGGCGTCTTGGCCTGATGGGCTCCTTCGCGATCGTCGGGGCCGGGCTCCCGGTCGCGGTGGGGCTGGCCCGGGCCGCGCAGCTGGACGGAGGGGGACGGGTGTCGGTCACGTTCTTCGGGGACGGCGCCGTGAACATCGGCGCGTTCCACGAGGCGCTGAACCTCGCCGCGGTGTGGAAGGCGCCGGTGGTGTTCGTCTGCGAGAACAACCTCTACGGCGAGTTCAGCCGCGTCGACCACACGACGCCGTTCGAGGACCTCGCCCGGCGGGCGACGGCGTACGCGATGCCGGCGGAGCCGGTCGACGGCAACGACGTGCTCGTCGTGCGGCGGAGCGCGCGCGCGGCCGTCGAACGCGCGCGGGCAGGTGGGGGCCCCAGCTTCCTGGAGTGCAAGACCTACCGCCACCGCGGGCATTCGCGCAGCGATCCGGGTCGCTACCGGCCAAGCGAGGAGGTCGCGGCGTGGATGGCGCGGGATCCGTTGTTGATCGCGCAGGCCAAGCTCGTGGAGCTCGGCGTGCCGGACGCGCAGCTCGAGGCGGTGCGGCAGGCGCAGCGCGCCGCCGTGGCGCGGGCCTCGGACGCGGCGCTCGCGTCGCCGCCGCCCGGGCCGGACGAGCTCGAGCGTGATGTCGTTGGCTAGCGCCGAGCTGACGTACCGCGAGGCGATCCGGTACGCGCTGCGGGACGCGATGCGCGCGGACGAACGGGTGCTGCTGCTCGGCGAGGACATCGGCGCCGCCGGGGGGCCGTTCAAGGTCACGGACGGCCTGTTCGCGGAGTTCGGCGGCGATCGGGTGATGGACACTCCGATCGCCGAGACCGGTTTCGTCGGCGCGGCGATCGGGCTCGCGCTCGCGGGGTACCGGCCGGTCGCCGAGCTGATGTTCGCCGACTTCGCCGCCGTGGCGTGGGACCAGATCGTGAACCAGGCGGCGAAATACCGCTATCTCTCCGCGGGGCAGATGCCGCTCCCGCTGGTGATCCGCTGCGGGGGCGGCGCGGGCGCTCGCTTCGCCGCGCAGCATTCGCAGACGACGGAGTCGTGGTACCTCTCGGTGCCCGGTCTCAAGGTGGTCGCGCCGTCGAATCCGCAGGACGCGTATGCCCTGCTCCGCGCCGCGATCGACGACCCCGATCCCGTCGTCTACATCGAGCACAAACTCCTCTACCCGGCGAAGGGTCCGTTCCAGCCGGACGGCGACCGCGTGGGGATCGGATCGGCCCGCGTGGCGCGCGCCGGACACGACGTGACGCTCGTCGCCACGCTGGCGATGGTGCCCCGCGCCCTGAGCGCCGCCGAACACCTGGCGGCGGACGGCGTCGACGCGGAGGTGATCGATCTCCGCTCGCTCGCCCCGCTCGACCTGCCGGCCGTGGTCGAGAGCGTCCGGCGGACGGGGCGGCTCGTCACCATCGAAGAGCAGTCGGTGTCGGGAGGGTGGGGAGGCAATCTCGTCGCCGAGGTCGTCGCCCGCGCGTTCGACGCCCTCGACGCCCCGCCGGAGCGGCTCGGGCTGCCGGAGGCGCCGATGCCGTTCAGCCCGGTGCTGGAAGACGCCGCGCTGCCGTCGCCCGAGCGGATCGCGGAGGTCGCGCGGCGGATGGTGGGGTGAGCATGGGCTTGGTCCCGGCGCCGATCGAGCGCATCGAGGTGGTGCCGCTGCGCGTGCCGCTCGACCGCGTGTACGCCGGCAGCCACTACTCGATGCGGAACCGCGCGACGATCGTGACGCGGGTACACGCGGGTGGTCTCGTCGGCGAGTGCTACAACGGCGACACCGACGACGAGCAGGCGGCCGTCGTTCGGATCATCGCCGAGGAGATCGCGCCGCTGCTGCGGGGTCAAGATGCGTTCAACGTCGAGGGGTGTTGGGAGCGGATGCTCGCCGTCACGTTCAACATCCTCCGCGACCGGAACCTCGGCCTCCAGGCGATCGCGTGCGTCGACAGCGCGCTCTGGGACCTGCTGGGGAAGGCGGTCGGCCAGCCGCTGTACCGGTTGTGGGGCGGCTTCGCGGACGCGCTGCCGCTCAACGTGATCGGCGGCTACTACTCTGATGATGCCGACGCGGTAGAGCGCGAGGCGGAGCGCTGGCTCGCGCTGGGCTTTCGGGGATGCAAGTTCAAGGTCGGCGGCCGGACGCCGGAGGTCGACGCGGAGCGCGTGCGCCGGCTGCGCCGGACGGTCGGGCCGGCGTTCACCATCACCGTCGACGCGAACCAGGGCTGGATGCTGAACGAGGCCGTCCGGTTCGTGCGGCTTGCCTCCGAGTGCGACCTGCGGTGGTTCGAGGAACCGTGCCGGTGGACCAACGACCAGATGTGGCTCCGGGACGTGCGGTGCATGACGGGGCTGCCGGTGTGCGCCGGACAGAGTGAGACGACGGCCCAGGGCGTGCGCGCGTTGATCACGGGAGGCGCGATCGACGTCTGCAACCTGGACGCGTCCTGGTCCGGCGGCGCGACGTTCTGGCGCCGGGTGGCCGGCATGGCCGCGCTGTACGGCGTGCAAATGGGCCACCATGAGGAGCCGCAGGTCGCCGCGCATCTCCTCGGCGGGGTGTCGCACGCGACTTACTTGGAATGCTTTCTCCCGGAGCGCGATCCTCTCTTCTGGACGCTCGTCGCCAACCGCGGCGAGCTCGTCGACGGCCGCTATCCGGTGCCGCAGGGTCCCGGGTTCGGCCTGGTGCTCGACGAGGGCGTCATCGCCCGCAGCCGGATGTGACGTTCCCTGCGCTCCGCCCTCGCGGTGGAGACGAGCGTTGGTTCTCTAGGACCCGCGAGTCGCCGCGGAGCTCCTACAGGCGCGCCACCAATTGTTCGTCGAGCAGCGCCCGCATCGCCTCGCGAAAGACCGCCACGGCCTGCTGAACGTCCGCCTCGGTGTGTGCGGCGGAGGTCACGCCGCCGGTGTAGGAGAGGAGATCGACCCCTCGGATCTGCAAATTCTTCTGGAAGGCCGTGACGACCCGCGGGGGGATCCCCTTCAGCGTCGTCGGGTCGCTCGTCCGGATCTCTTCGCGGCTCTTCCGCCCGGATCCCGGATAGGCTTCCATATAGACGTGAAAGACAGACGAGTCACCGTACACGAACGCGGCGGCGCCGATCTCGTCGAGCGCCGCTTCCATCCCGCGGCGCAACGCCTCGGCCATCCGATCGGCGTGCGCCTGGACTTTGCCGTCGGCCGCCAGTCGGAGCGTCGCGATCCCCGCGGCCGCCGACAGGGGATTCGCGTTGAACGTTCCCTGGTGCGCCACCCGGGCGTGGCGGTCGTGCCGGACGTCGCCGGTGTACTCGAACTGCCGCATCAGGTCGAGGCGGCCGCCGACGGCACCGCCCGGCAGTCCTCCGGCCATGACCTTGCCGAGCACGGTGAGGTCGGCCGGGACGCCAGCCAGCCGCTGGTAGCCGCCGGGGCTGTAGCGGAACCCCGTGATCACCTCGTCGTAGATGAGCGGCACCTCGTACCGCGTCGCGAGCGCGCGCAGCTCGCGGTTGAACGGCACCGTGAGCGGCACCGTGCCCCACGATCCGCCGGACGGTTCGAGCATGATCGCCGCCACGTCGTGGTGGCGGCGGAGCGTGTCCTCGACCACGTTCAGGTCGGCCGGGACGACCATGATCGTGTCGAGGATCGCCTGCGGGATGCCGATCGAATACGGCGCGTCGAACGGCGGGGTCACGCCCTTCCCCACGTAGTCGTGCCAGCCGCTGAAGTGTCCCTCGAAGCGCAGCAGCTGCGTCCGCCCGGTGAAGGCGCGCGCCAGCCGCAGCGCCAGCATGGTCCCCTCCGTGCCGGAGTTGACGAAGCGGATTCGCTCACACGACGGCATCAGCTCGTGGATCAGCCGCGCCCACTCCAGCATCGACCGATGGTCGTTCCCGAAATGCGTCCCCTGGTCGAGCGCTTCCCGCACGGCGGCGACCACCGCGGGGTGGGCGTGGCCGAGCAACAGGGCGGCGTTCCCCATGCTGAAGTCGAGATACTCGTTTCCGTCGACATCCCACTTCCGCGCCCCCCGCGCCCGCTCGATGTAGAGGGGCGCGACCGGGCTGTGGCGCAGATCGTGCCCGACGCCGCCCGCGACGCGCTGTCGGATCTCCTCGTACAGCGCCCGGCTCCGGGGCCGCCGCGCCGCGAACTCGTCCAACCATCGCTCCGTCATCGGCTCCGCTCCGGCCGCTACGCGAGCTGCCGGATCAGCCCGAGCGCGCGGTCGACCACGCCCTGCTCCGAGTCCGGCTGCAGTCCGGTGGGCAGCATGTACGACTGAAAGACCAGATCCGGGATCTGGTACCGGCCGCGGACCTGCCAGCCGCCCTTGGGATAGTCCTGCGCCTGCGGAAGATAGCAGGCGCACCCGTTCGTGTACCCGAGCACCTCCGTGTGCTTGAACGGCGATCTGGCCTTGAGTGCGAGCCCCGTCCCGGCGAACGCTTCGGCGCTGATGCCGACCAGCACGATGTCGTTGATGCGGAGCGCCTGGAGCGCGAAGTCCCACGTGGTGGGCCGGTGCGCCCGGACCGTCTCCACGAGCTGATCGCCCCACACGGCGAACCGCGTGGCCACCTGGATGGTCCGTTCCTCACCGCTCGCCCGCGCCCCCTCGAGTTCGCGCTGCCGCTCCGCGCGGATCTCCTCGGCCTCGTCCAGCGAGGGCAGCGGGATCAGGTCGAGCGGGAGCGTCTCGGCGGCCGCGCCGAGGTACGTGCAGGTCTCGCCCTCGACCGGCACCCATGGGGTCAGCGTCATGCCCTTCCCGAGCAGCGACCGCAGCCACGTCCGCTCGCCGCGCCGCAGGTGGGATCGGAGCCCGGCCGTGGCGGTGAGCACCTCGCCGGCCAGCATCGTGCCGATCCGGTTCTTGGCGTCGCGGCAGTCCGTCTCGTATCCCATCCCGCCGACCGGCATGATGTCTCCGCCGCACGCCTGCAGGAAGAGCGCCGTCCCGCCGAGGACCCGCTCGACGGCCTCGCGCGCCGCGCCTGGAAAGTCGGGCGAGATCACCGGCGAGCGCGGGCCGACGACCACGGTGTGGCAGCCGTAGCTGAACACGATCGCGATCGGCTGGCCGCCGAGGTCGTCGACGCGGATGACGCCGACCGCCGGATCGACCTGGCCGTCCGGCCGCTCGCCGAGGAACACCATCCCGTCCGCGCCGACCTCGCGGCGGTTGATGCCGATGCGGCTCTCGCCCCACCCGGCGACGATCCGCGCGTCCTGCAGCCGGCCGTTCGCCTCCTCGGCGGCCTCGACCATGCGGGCCACCATCGTCTCCTGGTACGCCTCCAGCACCGGCCGCTGGAACTCGAACTCCACCGGCTGGTCCGGGAGCGCCGGGCCGCTGTGGGTGTGGTTGAAGTTGATCATGACGTGCGCGGGGGTGGTGCCGATCGCGTCGGCGACCCGGCGCCGCCATCCGTCGACGCGGTGGACCGGCGCCATGCACAGGTCTAGCGCGACGATCGCGATCCTGGAGGCGATCCCGGCGCGGTCGGCGCTCGCGAGCACGAGGCACGTCGCGGTCAGGTCGCTCTCAATCGCCTCGACGACGCCCTCCCGTGATGAGAACCCGACGGTCTTGACGCCGAGCGGCGGGGTGATCACGCGGCGCGCGACGCCGGCGCGGAGCGTCGGCACGAGTCAGTACCCCCTCTGCTTGTCGACGACGTTCAGGAGCGGGCCGCCCGCGAGGTAGCGGCGCAGGTTCTCGCAGAACAGGTTGGTGAGGCGGCCGTAGTACGGCTGCGTCACGCCCGACATGTGCGGCGTCAGGATGACGTTCGGCAGGTCGAACAACGGGCTGTCCGGCGGGAGCGGCGTGCGCGCGTGCACGTCCAACCCCGCCCCGCCGATCCACCCCTCCTCGAGCGCGCGCACGAGCGCCGCCTCCTGGATCACCTTCCCACGGCCGACGTTGACGAGGTACGCGGTCGGCTTCATCGCGCGAAGCTCGGTCTCGCCGATCAGCCCCTCGGTTTCCTCGGTCAGCGGCAGGCAGACGACCACGACGTCGGCCCGCGCCAGCACCTCCCGCAGCGCCGCGGCGGGGTGGACCTCGACGCCGTCCTCGACGGCCGGGGCGGCGAGGCTTCGCCGGGTGGCGATCACGGTCATCTCCAGGGCGCGGGCGAGGCGCGCGAGCTTGCGCCCGACCGATCCGTAGCCGATGATCGCCATCGTCTTGCCGGCCGCCTCGTCGCCCGCGTACTCCGCCCACTGGCTCTTCGGCCAGGCCCGCCCGCGTTGGAACCGCTCCCACATGCGCGGGAAGTCCCGGTAGTACGCGAGGACCGACGCCACGACGTATTCTGCCATCGGCGTCTCGAAGACGCGCGTGTTCGTGACGATCACGTCGCTGCGCATCACCGGCGCGCCGCGCAGGTGGTCGACGCCGTCTCCGCCGACCTGCAGCCAGCGGAGGCGCGGCGCGGCCGTCATCTCGAACGGCGCGTGGTAGGAGAGCAGCACCTCGACATCCGCGACCTCGGCGTCCAACCCGCCCGGACGCTCGTACGGTGTGCGGGGGGAATAGGTCAGGCGTACCCCCGCCGCCGCGTCGCGGATGCGCGCGAGATGCTCCTCGCCGAGCGGAACCGCCACGTGGACGCGCAGCGTCCGATCGCCCGCGGCTACTTGTCCAGCCACGTCGTCCACATCAGGTCCTTGAAGCTGTCGAACGGCACGTGGTCGTACCCCATGACGTGCTTCTGCATTGCATCGATCTGGACCGGCGCCCACAGGAAGATCCACGGCACGTCCGCCAGCACCTGCCGCTGGATCGCGAGGTACAGATTCCGGCGCTTGATCCGGTCCGGCTCGACCATGGCCTGCTCGATCCACCGCTGGACCTGCGAGTTCGCGTATCCGAGCGGGTTGTCGCTCCCCTTCGGATGGTAGAACGGGTAGAGGACGTCGATCGGGTCGCCGCGGAAGCCGCGATTCCCGATGAACATGTCGTAGTCGAGCGTGTTGTTCTTGTTGAGCCAGGCGCCGAGCTCGAGTTGCTGGACCTTCACGGTGATACCGATGCGCTTCCAGTTGTCGGCCGCCACGGCCAGGCTGGGGTAGAACGCGGAAGGGTGGCCCTCGGGAAGGCTGATGCCCGTCACCGCGAACCCGTTGGCGTAGCCCGCCTCGGCCATCAGCTTCCGCGCGCGGTCGAGGTCCACCTTGAACGGCAGCTGCTGCGGCGGAATTCCGTAGTCCTCCCAGCCGTAGACGACGGGGCCGGTGATGACCCCGGCGCCGCCGAGCGCCTTGTCAATGATCTCCTGCCGGTCCACCGAGAGGTCCATCGCCTGCCGCACGCGCTTGTCCCGGAACGGCGCGAACCGCTTGTTCATCTTGATGACCGTGAAGACACCGTTGACGCCGCGCACGAACTTCAGATTGGCGTTGCCCGCCAACCGCTTCGCGCCGTCCGCGCTCATGATCGAGAAGTCAATCGCGCCGGCGCTCAGCCCCGCGATCCGCGTGTCCTCCTGCGTGATGAACTTGACGTTCAGCGTGTCGATGTACGGCAGCCCGCGCTCCCAGTACCGCTCGTTGCGGACGAGGATGACGTGGTCGTTGGGGACCCATTCCGCGAGTCTGTAGGGGCCGGTGCCGACCGGCTTCGAGGCGAGCGTCTTCGGGTCCACGTCCGCCGGCGCGAACCCGATCACGCGGTTGGTCGCGAACTTGCCGGGCAGCGTCGGGTCGGGCTGTTTCAGCGTCATCCGCACGACGTACCGGCTGACGACCTCGGTCTTGTCGATCGCGGCGTACCAGCTCGCGAACGGGTTGGCGGTCTTGGGATCCAGCGAGCGGTCGACGCTCCACTTCGCGTCCTCGGCCGTGAAGGCCCGGCCGTTGTGGAACTGGACGCCCGGCCGCAGCGTCCACACGAGCTCGGTCGACTTCGTGTACTCCCATTTCATCGCCAGGGACGGCTCCACCGCCATGGTGCGGGGGTTGAGCCGGGTGAAGTTCTGGTAGAGCATGCGCTCGAGGACCGTGGCCGAGTCGTTGATGCGGTTGTGCGGGTCGAGGCTGATCGGATCGTCCACCTCGGCCCAGTTCAGCGTCCCGCCCCGCTTCGGGGCAGGGGCCGTCGCGCCCCACGCCGCGCGGGATCGCGCGCCGGCGCCGAGCAGCGCCGCCGCGCCCGCGAGCTTAAGCCACTGCCTCCGGGTGACGCCGCGCGCCGTCCCGGGTTGCCACACGTTCGCTTCCCCACGTTTGCCCATCGCGTTCCCCCCGCGAGAGTCGGTCGTTGTCGTTCGGTGTTCCATGTGCGTCCCGCGCCCCCTGCTAGGTGCGGCGCCACCGCGGGTCGAGCATGTCCCGGAGGCCGTCGCCGGCGAAGTTGAAGCCGAGCACCGCGAGCATGATCGCAGCCCCCGGGAAGACCGACAGTCCGGTGGCCAGCCCGATGTAGCTCCGTCCGGTGCCGAGCATGTTGCCCCACGACGCGTACGGCGGCTGCACGCCGAGGCCGAGGAAGCTCAACCCGGCCTCGATCAGGATCGCGTCGGCGATGCACGCCGTCACCTGCACGATGATCGGCCCGGCGACGTTCGGGAGGACATGCCGCCAGAGGATCCGCAGGTCGCCGGCACCGGCCGCGCGCGCGTTCGACACGAACTCCGTCTCGCGCACCGTAAGCGCCGGCGCGCGTGCCACCCGCGCGATCGTCGGCGTCGTCACGATCGCGATCGCGACGATGACGTTCGGGAGGCTCGGGCCGAGGATCCCGGTCAGGGCGATCGCCAGCACAAACGACGGCACCGTGAACATCAGGTCCATCGCCCGCATGATCCCCTGGTCCGCCGCGCCGCCGTGGTACCCGGCGATGAGCCCCAGTCCGCCGCCGACCAGCAGCGACAGGCCGACCGACGTGGCGCTCACGAGCAGGGAGACACGCGCGCCGAAGATGAGGCGGCTGAGGACGTCGCGTCCCAACTGATCGAGGCCGAGAAGGTGGTCGACGCTCGGCGGGCTGAGGCGGGCGCCGACCTGGGCGTTGGGGTCAACGGGGCTGAGATACCCGGCGAACGCCGCGACGAGGACGAGCGTCGCCACCACGGCCGCGCCCAGCGCGCCGACCGGGTGCCTGGTCGCGAGCCGCACGAGCGCGGTCCCGCGGCTCCGCCGGCCGGACGCCGCGGGGGCGGCCGCTCCCCGGGGAACGTCGTGCACGCTCATCCGTAGCGCACGCGCGGGTCGATCGCCGCGTAGCTGATGTCGACGAAGAACTGGACGGCGATGAACAGGAGGCCGAGCGCCAGCACGGTTGCCTGCACCATCGGGTAGTCGCGCTGGGTGATCGCCGCGACGAGGGCCGTTCCCACGCCGGGCACGCCGAAGATCTGCTCGATGATGACGGCACCGCCCAGCAGCCGGCCGAGCTGGATGCCCATCACCGTCACCACCGGGATCAGCGCATTCTTCAGCGCGTGCCGGGCCAGCACGGCTGACTCCCCGGCCCCTTTGGCCCGCGCCGTCCGCACGTAGTCCTGGCCCAGCACGTCGAGCATCGTCGACCGCGTCATCCGCATCAGTACGGCCATGAGCGGCAGTCCGAGCGAGACGGCCGGCATCAACATCTGCTTGAGGTTCTCGATCGGGTTCTTGGCCAGGCCGACGTAGATCAGCGCCGGCAGCCACTTGAAGTAGGTGGCGCTGGCGAGAATCATCAGCACGGCGAGCCAGAAGCTGGGCATCGAGAACCCGAGCAGTCCCAGCAGGCGCGCGGTCGCGTCCGCCGGCGTGCCGTGCTTCACGGCGGAGAAGACGCCGAGCGGCAGGGCAGTGACGATCGCGAGCAGCATCGCCAGCGCGGCGAGCTCGAGGGTGACGGGGAGCGCCGTGCCGAGCAGCGCGACGACCGGCAGCCGCGAACGGAACGAATACCCGAGGTCGCCTCGCGCCGCATCCCCGAGCCAGTGCAGGTACTGGACCGCGACGGGATCGCTCAGGCCGAACATCTTGCGGAGCGTGTCGCGCACCTCCGGCGTCATCGTCCCTTCCTGCCCGATCCACATCGTGACGGCGTCGCCGGGTGCGAGCCGGATCAGCAGGAAGACGAGCACGGAGACGGCGAGGCCGGTGGCGACCGTGGCGATCAGTCGGCGGGCGAGGAAGGCCCTCATCGGGGGCGGGCGGATCGTCCGCCGCGCGGAGCCGGCCCGGCTCGGCCGGGGCGGCCGGATCGGTAGGGTACTCCAGTCGGGCGGATCGAACGCGGCGGCGGCACTGACGCCGACCCCTGTTCCGGCAGATCCTGTCTGCGTGCCACCCCAAGCGACTACGGGACGCCGGACGGCTTCTCCTCTTGGGGCCCCGAGCGCGGACAGGATACGCGCGGGGGCGGCGGAGAACTAGCGCCTGTCAGGTCGACCATACTGCCGCCGCTTCGGCGCAGCCAGGAAGGGGCCAACCGGCATGACGCGGGTGTTTCGGGAAGCGGATGGGACGCTCGACCCTCTCCAGGGGAAGCGGATCGCGGTCCTCGGCTACGGCAACCAGGGCCGCGCGCAGGCGCTCAACCTGCGGGACAGCGGCATGCAGGTGATCGTGGGGAACGCGGAGGACGCCTACGCCGCGCAGGCGGCGAAGGACGGATTCTCGCTGTATTCCATCGCGGACGCCGCGGCCCGCGGCGACATCGTGATGTCCCTCCTGCCGGACGAAGTGACCCCCGGGATCTACCGGGAAGCGATTCGCCCGGGGCTGTCGTCGGGGAAGACGCTGGTGTTCGCCTCCGGCTACGCCGTGTGCTTCAAGCAGGTCGAGTTCCCCCGCGACATCAACGTCGTCATGGTGGCGCCGCGCACGGTCGGGATCGCCGTGCGGGAGCACTACGAGCGGGGGCAGGGGTTCCTGAGCTTCTTGGACGTGCACCAGGACGTCGACGGGCGGGCGTGGCCGATCGCCCTCGCGCTCGCCAAGGCAATCGGATCGCTCCGGGCGTTCGCGTTACACGTGAGCTTCAAGGACGAGACGGAGCTGGACCTGTTCACGGAGCAGGCGCTGGTGCCTGCCCTGTCGGAGGTGTTGACGACCGCGGTCGAGGTCGCGGCAGCGGCCGGGTACCCGAAGGTCGCGACCGTGCTGGAGCTGTACCTCTCCGGCGAGATCGGCGACGTGCTCCACGAGGCGGCGAAGTACGGGTGGGTGGGCCAAACCGGGCTGCACTCGCCCACCAGCCGGTTTGGGACGAAGAGCCGGCTGCCCCGCTTCGCGACGTCGGAGCTTCGGCGGAAGATGCAGGAGGTGCTCGGCGAGATCCGGTCAGGCAAGTTTGCGGCCGAGTGGGGCGCCGAGCAGGCCGGGGGCTACAAGAACTTCACCGCGATGGACGAGGCGTTCAGTCGGACGACCTTTGCGCGGCTGGAGCGCGAGGTCATGGAAGAACTGGGCATGGACAAGAAGACGTCCACTCCCGGGTAACCAACGTGGAACACGGGGGCCCGCCGCTCGGGCGCGGCCGCTCAACGGACCTCACGGGGCGCGCGGCGTTGGTGACGGGCGCCACGAGCGATATCGGTGTCGCGGTCGTGCGCGCCCTGGCGCGGCGCGGCGCCGACGTCGCCCTCCACTACCACCGGAACGCGGCGCGGGCCGAGGCTCTCGCGACGGAGGTTGCGGCACTCGGGGCCCGGAGCTGCGCGCTCGAGGCGGATCTCACCGCGGTGGAGGACGTGCACCGGCTTGCCGACGCGGCCGGCGCCTTCGCGCCCATCGACATTCTGGTGAACAACGCCGGGACCCCCATCCGGCGCGTCGACTGGCGCCAGCTCGATCCCGAGTTCTTGGACCGGGTGTTCAATCTGAACTATCGCGCCCAGCTGTACCTGTGCCAGCGGCTCACGCCGGGCATGGTGGAGCGGCACCGCGGCGTCGTCATCAACATCCTTTCCACGGCCGCGACCCTCGGCGGTTCGGATACCGTGTTCGCGTACTCGTCGGCGAAAGGCGCGCTCTCGACGCTGACGCGCGGGCTGGCCCGGGTGCTCGCGCCCCACGGGGTGCGTGTCCTCGCAGTGTCGCCGGGTACCATCGACACCGAGTTCCAGCGAACCCTCACCGGGCCGGAGCTGATGGCGCAGCAACGCGCGGCGATCCCGCTCGGCCGGATCGGCCGCCCCGAGGAGATCGGGGAGGTCGTCGCGTTCCTGGCCACCGACGCCGCCGGCTTCGTGGTCGGCGAGACCGTCCACGTGAACGGCGGCCTGTACATGAGCTAGCCGGCGGCGGGCCGGCAGGCGTCCGCGGCCCGTCCGCCGCACCCTCTGTGGGAGGCGTGGCCATGACCGGGGAGATCCCGCCGCTCGGACTGCCGCGCATCAACCAGATCGGATACGTCGTGCGCGATCTGGATGCCTCGGTGCGTGCCTATGCGCACCGGTTGGGGGTCGGCGGATGGCAACTCTACACCTACGGCCCGTCGCTCGTCCCGGAGATGACCTACCGTGGTCGCGCACAGGCGTACCGCATGCGGCTGGCGTTCACGTGGTGGGGCGATCTGCAGCTCGAACTCGTCGAGCCGCTTGAGGGGCCCAGCGTCTACGAGGATTTCCTCCGCGCGCACGGCGAGGGGATCCATCATCTCGGCGTCTTCGTTCCGGATTTCGCGGCGGCCGTGCGGGCGATGGAACAGCGCGGGTACCAGGTGATCCAGAGCGGCCGAGGCTTCGGGGCGCGCGGCGACGGCGCGTACGCGTATTTCGACACGGCGGCGTCCCTGGCGACGCTTCTAGAAGTGATCCAAGTCCCAGCCGAGCGGCATCCCCCGGAGTCGGTCTACCCGCCGTGACGTTTGCGGACGTGGTCGATGTCTGGGAGGCGGTCGAAGTCGGCATAACCGCAGCCGCCTGCCACCGGAGCGCGGCCGTCATCACGGAATCGCGGCGACCGCGCGGGGCTGTCTAGGGCCGGGCGCCCCGCCGCCCGCCCGTCGCGAACACGGCGCGACTCCTCGACAACGGAATTCGATTCGCGCTTAACAGGGGCGTGGAAGTCGTGTTGCGACCGCCGTGATGAGAGTGTGTTGGGTTGCGCTCGAGTGTGCGCGGGCAGGAGAACAGAGAAACATGTCGGAAAATGCAGGACACGCGTGTCCGCACCGGAGGGCATAATACATGTCCCGCTGGGCCGATCCCATCGAAACAGATGCATACTACGCCGCTCACCGTCCGGCCATTCTTGGCTTGCGCGGCATGGCGGCGTCGGGCCACTACTTGGCCAGCACAGCCGCGTACGAGATCTTGAAGCAGGGCGGCAACGCCATCGACGCCGGGGTTGCGGCGGGCCTGTGCATCAATGTCGTGCAGCCGGATATGACAAGCCTCGGCGGCGTTGCCCCGATCATGATCTATCATCGCGAGACCCGTCGAGTCTCTACCATTGATGGACTCGGCGTGTGGCCGCGGGCGGCGTCCATCGAGTTCTTCCGCGAGCGCTGTGGCGGCGACATGCCTCCTGGGATTCTCCGTTCTGTCGTCCCGGCCGCCGCGGATGCGTGGATCACCGCTCTGGCGCGCTTCGGCACCTTGAGGTTTTCGCAGGTCGCGGCGCCTGCATTGGAACTGGCCGAGGGCGGGTTTCCCGTCTACCGGTTTCTGTACCGGAACATGCTGTTCGATCTGCCCGGGTATCGGAGGTGGCCCTCGACCGCGTCCACGTTCCTTCGCGACGATGCCCCGCTGCCGCCGGGGACCGTTCTTCGGCAGCCAGAACTGGCGGCGACGCTCCGAAGGATGATGCGTGCGGAAGACAGCGCGAGCACGCTGGGTCGGGACGCCGGACTGGACGCGGCGCGGGCGGAATTCTATGAGGGAGAAACCGCCCAGACGATGGCGCGGTTTGCCCAGGCCGAGGGCGGGTTGATCACCGCCGAGGATTTGAGGCAGTTTCGCGTCAAGCTTGAGGAGCCGGTCCACGTCCACTACCGCGGGTATGACGTCTACGCCTGCGGACCGTGGTGCCAGGGGCCGGTGCTGCTCCAGGCCCTGAATCTCTTGGAACCGTTCGATCTCGCGGCGTGGGACCACAATGGCGCCGAGCACCTGCACGTCGTGCTCGAGAGCCTGAAGCTCGCGTTTGCCGACCGGGAGGCCTACTACGGCGATCCCCGCATGGTCGACGTGCCGATGGAGGCGCTGCTGTCGAAGGAGTACGCTGCCATGCGTCGGCGGTGCCTCGATATGGCGCACGCCAGCACGGAACTGCCATCGCCAGGTGACCCGTATGGGTTCGAGCAAGGAAGGCGAAAGGGCGCTCTGACCGGGCCATCCGTAGAAACGGCTCAACGAAACGCGACGTGGGAGCCCGACACGAGCTATCTGTGCGTCGTTGACCGGTGGGGGAATGCGATCTCGGCCACCCCCAGTGACAGTGCGGCGAGTTCGCCGCTCGTGCCCGGGGTCGGCTGCATCATCTCGTCCCGCGGTTCCCAATCCTGGCTAGCCGAAAACCACCCGAGCGCGCTCGCCCCCGGGAAGCGGCCCCGGCTGACACCCAGCCCCGCCATGGTTCTTCGCGATGGCAATGTCTTCATGACCTTGGGGACGCCCGGGGGGGACATTCAACCGCAGGCGATGCTCCAGGTGCTGGTCAACGTCATCGACTTCGGCATGGACCTGCAAACGGCGGTTGAACGGGAGCGCGCCGCCACGCATTCGTTTCCCAACTCGTTTTGGCCGCACGCCTACACCCCTGGGCTGGTGTGTCTGGACCCGGGCTTTCCCGATGGGGTCGTGACGCGCCTCGCCGACGCCGGGCATCGGGTTCAGCACCTCACGCAGTGGGAGCGTCATCGGCGGACAGGGGTGTGCGCGATTCGGGTCGACCCGACGTCCCGGGTGTTGGTCGGCGCCGCCGATAGCCGACGAGAATCCTACGCCGTCGGATGGTAGAGATCCACGGGCCGTTGGGGGGCCCGGCAGCGCAAACGCGCCACGCGAGGAGGTAGGGGAGTGCCTGTGAAGCTGGTCGCTCTTGTCGTCGCGGTGGTCGTCATCGGATTCGGAACGCCGTCGTCGCCGCAGCTATCGGTGGTTCGGCTCGGGCCGCTCACGGCCGACGCGGCGAGCACGGCTCCATGTCCCCGGCAGGGAGGCACCCTGCGGGTGGGCATCGACGCCGACTTCGTCAACCTCGACCCTGACGCATCGACGACACGCGCGGACCGGCAGGCGTGGAAGGAAGTGTTCAATACCCTCGTAGGTCTGACGGCCGATCTCAAGCTCGTCCCCGAACTCGCCGAGTCGTGGGAGTTCCAGAGCGGCACCCGCGTGGTGTTTCGGCTCCGTCATGGCGTGAAGTTTCAGGACGGGACCGACTTCAACGCTGACGCCGTGAAGTTCAACATCACCCGAAAGAAGACGATCGGCGGCCCGCGAGTCAGCGAGTTGGCGAATGTCGAGTCGGTGGACGTTCTCGACCCCTACACCGTTCGGTTCAACCTGAAAGAGCCGTTCAGCCCGCTCCTCGCCATCTTGACCGACGGCTCGGGCATGATGTCATCGCCCGCCGCCGTCGCAAAGTACGGCAATGACTACAGCCGGCACCCGGTCGGCACCGGGCCGTTCGAGTTCGTCGAGTGGCTCAAGGACGATCATCTTACCGTTCACCGGTTCGCAAACTACTGGGAGAAGGGCATTCCTTGTCTCGACGAGATACGCTTCGTCCCGGTTCCGGATCCCGCGGTGAAGCTGACCGATCTCAAGGCCGGGGCGCTGGATCTGATCGACAGCGTGCTGCCCAAAGACGTCTCGGGCCTGCGGCGCGACGGGAGCCTGCGCTATTACGAGACCAGCGATCTTGGATGGCGGTCGATGGACTTCAACGTCACCAAGCCGCCGTTCAGCAACAAAGCGCTGCGGCAGGCGATCGCATGGGGCGTCGACAGGGACGTGATCCACAAGGCCATCCTGTTCGGGACGGGCGTCGTGGCACAGGGGCCGATTGCGCCGTCGCAGGCGGGTTACGACCCGAAGTTCGCGCCCTACCACCGAGACCTGGCGCAGGCGAAAGCCAAACTCGCCGAAGGGGGGCAACCCTCTGGCTTCAGCTTCGTGGTGGTCGTGCCGCGCTTCGAGGTACGGGAGCAGGTGGCGGAAGTGATCAAGGAACAACTCGCGCCCCTCGGCATACACATGGATATCCAACCCGTCGAGTTCGGCGAGTACGTCCGCCTGCTCAGGACCCGGGGCTACATGGCGCAGATGGGCGGATGGAGCGGCCGCCCGGACCTTGACGGTAATTTGGACTACCTCTTCAGTGGGACCGGGTCACAGAACGTCACCGGGTACAGCAATCCTCAGGTCAATGACGTGCTGGACAAGGCGCGGATTGTGTCCGACCTTAGTCTGCGGATCCGACTCTACCGGCAGGCCCAGACGATGATCGCCGAGGACGCTCCGTCCTTGTTCCTCTTCTATCTGCCGCAAAACAAGGCCGCGGCCGCCCAGGTGCGGGGCGTCGAGCCAAGCTCCGCCAACATGATGCGCCTGAAGACCGTGTGGCTGAGTAAGTAGGCCCGAGAGGTCCGGTTAGCCCGACACGCCGGCGATGACCAGATTCGTCCTGGGGCGCCTGGTAAGCCTGCTCCCGGTGCTGCTCGTGCTGAGCGCCGTGACGTTTGCGATTATGCGGATGATCCCCGGCGACCCCGTTGAGATCATGTTCGGAGGGGAAGGCGACCCGGCGGTCGTCGCGGCCGCGCGGGTGAGGCTGGGGTTGGATCGCCCGCTGGCGCTGCAATACCTGTTCTGGCTTGCGCGGCTCGGTCAGGGAGACCTGGGCCGCTCGATCAGGACGAACCAGTTGGTGACGCAGGTCATCGCGGAACGACTCCCCGTGACCTGCGAGCTCGCCGCGCTCTCCGTCGCGTTGGTTGTGGTGATCGCATTGCCGCTCGGGATCGTGGCGGCGATTCGTCGGGATTCTCCCGTAGACGTGGCCGCGTCTTCCCTGTCGCTCATCGGGGTGACGATCCCGAGCTTCTTCTTGGGCATCCTGTTGATCCAGGTGTTTGCGCTCAGGCTGCATTGGCTGCCGCCGCTGGGGTATGTCCCCTTCTTGAGAGCACCGCTCGAGAATTTGCGTCTGATGATCTTGCCCGCCGTGACGCTGGCTGCCGGATTGGCGGCGGTCATTTCCCGCATGGTCCGCGGCGGCCTGCTGGAGGTGCTCACCCAGAACTACATCGTCGTGGCCCGCTCAAAGGGCCTGCGTGAATCCCGGGTGATCCGCCATCACGCGCTGCGAAACGCGCTCATCCCAATAGCCACCGTGCTCGGACTCCAGATCGGCGCCTTGCTCGGAAACACCGTGCTTACGGAAACGGTGTTCGGGCTCCCGGGGGTGGGTCGGTTGTTGGTCGACAGTATCTTCGCGCGCGAGTTCGCCATTGTCCAGGGACTCGTGCTCTTGCTCGCGATGGTGCGGGTGCTGAGCAGCCTTCTGGTCGATATCATGTACGCCGTGCTGGACCCGCGCATCAGCTTTGGCTAAGTTTGTCGACTCCGCCCACGCGCCGGGCGCGGCGGAGTCATCGCGCTGGCGCGCCCGGTATCTGTTGGCTCTGCGCCGCCTGGCATCCACGCCTCGAGGCGCGTTCGGGCTCGTGGCCCTCGCCGTCGTGCTCTTCGCCGCGGTCTTCGGGCAGGCGCTTGCTCCGCAGAGTGCCACCATCCAGAACTTCAATGAGATTCTGGCTCCCCCGAGCTCGGCGCACGTATTTGGCACCGACGACCTGGGGCGTGACCTCTTCACGCGGACGATCTACGGTGCCAGGGTCTCGCTGCTCGTCGGCCTCTGTTCAGTGGGGCTGGCCGTGGTCGCGGGCGTGCCGATCGGGATTGCGGCGGGATACTATCGGGGGACGTTCGACGAAGTGTCGATGCGGGTGCTCGACGGGCTGCTTGCGTTCCCGGCGCTGATCTTGGCGATCGCCATTGCAGCGGCGCTCGGCGCGGGGCCCCGAAACGTCGTCATCGCCATTGGGATTGTGACCGTTCCGACGTTTGCCCGCTTGGCGCGGGGGCAAGCGCTTTCCCTGCGAGAGCAGGACATGATCGTCGCGGCGCGCGCCGTCGGGCTTCGTGACGGCCGTATCCTGTCGCGATACGTCCTCCCGAACGTGGCCTCGGTGCTGATCATCCAGGGAGCGCTGAGCACCGGTCAAGCCATTCTGACCGAAGCCGGCCTCAGCTTTCTCGGGCTGGGAATCCGGCCGCCGATCCCCAGTTGGGGATCCATGATCGAGGTCGGCCGAGGGTACCTTGAGCAGGCGCCGTGGATGAGCGTCGTTCCCGGCGTCGCAATTCTGCTGACCGTTTTCGCCTTCAACTTTACGGGTGACGCTCTGCTTGATGCGCTGGATCCTCGGCTGCAGAAACGGGGCTGATCGAGTCGGCGCTGCGTGCACCGAGCCGTGACATGCTTCACGAGAGAAGAGAGGAGTGCCTCAGATGAAAGTCTACATCTCGGCAGACATGGAAGGAGCCACGGGGATCGCCGTCAAAGCGCAGGTCGTCGAGGGGCACCCCGGCTACGAACGGGCGCGGCGGTTGCTGACGGGCGACGTCAGCGCCGCGGTCGCGGGTGCGTTCGACGCGGGCGCGACGGACGTGCTCGTCAACGACTCGCATTTCCTGATGACCAACATACTGATCGATGAACTGGATCCTCGTGCCCGCCTCATTACGGGGCGCAACAAGGCGCTCGCACAGATGCAGGGGCTCGACCGTTCGTTTGATGCCGTCTTCTACGTGGCGTACCACGCAAGCGTCGGCATGCAGGACGCGGTGATCAACCATACATACCTCGGCAAGGCCGTGCGGGAGATCCGTCGCAACGGGCGTCCTGCCGGCGAGGCGGAGATCAATTCCGGAATCGCGGGATACTTCGGGGTCCCCGTCGTCCTCGTGACGGGCGACGACAAGGTCGTGGCGGAAACGAGAGCGGCGCTGGGGACGATCGAGGGAGCCGTGGTGAAGAAGGCCCTGGACCGCTACGTGGCCGATTCCCTGTCCCCGCAGGCGTCGGCTGCGCTCATCCGCGAGACCGCCTGCCGCGCCCTGACTCGGGTGAAGGAGTTCTCGCCGCCGGCGGTGCCCTCGCCGACGACGTTTGAGATCGACTTCATGTCCACGGCGGAAGCCGCGATTACGACACTATTCCCCTGCGTTGAGCGGCGAGGACCGCGGACCGTGGCCGTGACCGACCGCGACTACTTGCGCGCGTTCAAGGCCCTTTACGGGTGCCTGCTCCTGGGCAACACCATGGCGGATGAGATCTTTGGATAGTAGAGGTGGAGCGTCAGCACGACAGGGCACGGTGAGGCTGGGATGACCACCCAGAAGTGGCGACGCACGTTGGAGAACTGGCCCCTTCCTCTCCCGGAGTTCGCGCTAGGCGGGAAACAGGTCGCCCTCCTGGTCGTGGACATGCAGCACTTCTGCGCTCACCCGGACTACGGATTGGGACTGAAATTGCGCGAGCGCTTTCCCGCTGCGGCCGAGTACTTCTTCGCGAGGCTGGGCCTGGTCGTACCGAATATCGCGCGACTGCAGCGCGCCTTTCGGGACACCCACCGCCGAGTTATCTTTACGACGTTTGGTCCAGAGCTGCCGGATGGGGCGGACCTGCCGAAATCCAGGCGGCGGCCGGCCACGCCGGGAGCCCGGCAGTTCAATAACTTCGCTCGCGGGACCATCCAACACAGCATCTTGCCTGAGCTCCAGCCCGTTGCGGGGGACTTGGTCATCAATAAAGTCACGACGAGCGCGTTCACGTCAACGGGCATCGATCAAGACTTGCGGCATCTCGGCATCGAGGCGCTGGTGGTCACAGGAGTCTCCACCGAGGTGTGTGTGGAGAGCACCGCGCGCGACGCGGCCGACCGCGGTTACGAATGTGTCATCGTCGAAGACGCATGCGCCACCCTTGATGAGGCTGCCCATGAGGCGATGCTCATCTCGTTCTCCCGATTGTTCGGGCGAGTCATGACAACGGAGGAAGTGATTGTCGAGCTGCTGAGCCCTCGTTGAGTCTCTCCATCGGCCCACGGATTGAACTCTAACAGGCATACCGCTTGCGCCGCTGGTATTCACAAACTTGTTTTGACAAAGAAGTACTCACTTGCTATCTTTCGCGTATGGCTCTCCCCAACACAGGATCCGCCGTGCGACAGTCCCCGCGATACCTTGCGATCACCGAGGCCCTGCGAGCAACCGTCATGGCCGCCGCGCCCAACACGATCTTGCCGACCGAGGAGGAGTTTGCCCAGCATTTTGGGGTGAGTCGACCGACGGTCCGGCGCGCGCTGGGTTTCCTGGAGCGGAGCGGCTATGTGTCGCGGCAGCGCGGCCGGGGCACGATCGTCAGTCCCACCAAGCTCACGCGGTCGCTAGCGCCGCTGTACACGTTGGAGGAGGACTTCCGGCAACAGGGGATCCCTCTCGAGACCCGAGTCCTGCGGTACGAGCGGGCGATCGAGCCCCCCGCGGACATTCGCGAGCGGCTGAAGCTCGGGGCCCGGGGTCAGGTTGCGGTCCTGGAGCTGCTGAGGCTCGTGGGGGGCCGGGTCATCGCCTGCGATCGCGCGTATATCCCGACGGCGCTCGTGGCGCGGTTCCAGCCGGAGAAGGTGACCGAGACGCCGTTGCTCGAGGTCCTGCGCGAGCAGACGGGGATCCGGATCGGCCGGCTCGATTGGGAGATCGAGATCCTGCCGGCCGCGCCCGACGTCGCCGGGGCGCTGGGCATGACTCCGGGTGTGCTCGTCGTGGCGAGCCGGACCACCGCGTACGCGGACGGCGGATCGGCCGTGTCGCGGAGCGAGCGATGCTATCGCATCGACCGGGTGAAATTCCACTTCGCCACGGGATATGCGCCAGACGCCGCGCCGGCCGAGGGCGGCCGGCCGGCGCAGCAGGGGAGCGGACCGGATCGGACGCCCCGGGTCCGCCGTCCAGCGGCCAGGGGAAGGCGTGGCGCCCGCAGCGCGGGAGGGCGCCCGACCACGTCAGGAGGTGCGGCCGGAGATGAGTAGCGCGAGCCTCAAGTTCTTCCGCATGGAGACCGACCGTCGCGGGATCACGGTGGTGACGTTTGATCGGCCTCCGGTCAATGCCATTTCTTTTGACGTCTACCCCGAGATCCGGCAGCTGTCTGAGGCCATCGAGGCGACGGACGAGACGCGCGTGGTGGTGCTCACAGCACCCCCCGGAGCCCGCGCCTGGTGCGGGGGAGCCGACGTCCGGGATTTCCTTCCGCTGGACTACAAGACGCGCATGGAGCGGTACGCGCTCATCAACGAGTGCATGCCGCGCTTCTACAACCTCAATCGTCCGGTCATCGCCGCGATCAACAGCCATGCCGTGGGGGTCGGGCTCGTGCTTGCGGGCTTCTGCGACATTCGAGTGGCAGCCAGCGACGCGTTCTTCGCGTGCCCGGAGATCGACCGCGGCGTGCTCGCGGGCGGCGGCGCGTTCCTGTCGCGGATCGGTGTGCCGCCCGGCAGGATTCGCGAGATGATGTACACCGGCAAGCGCTTCACCGCGGAAGACCTGCGGGACACGGGGATGTTCAACTACGTCGTTCCCAAGGATCAGGTCATGCCGAAGGCGCTCGAGATCGCGGAGGTCATCGCGCAGAAGAGCCTGCCCGCGCTCAAGGCGAACAAGATCTGCACGAACGCCACCGAATCGATGTCCTGGACCGACGCGTACAAGACGACGCAGGAGCACAGCGCGAGATTGACCATCACGAAAGACGCCAAGGAAGGGATCCGAGCCTTTCTCGAAAAGCGGAAGCCCGTCTACGTCGATAGATGACACGGCGATGATCCGCGCCGCTCGACCGGCCGGCGTCTTCCCGGACGTGTCCGCGATGCTCGCGCCGAAGTCGATCGCGGTGATCGGCGCGTCGGACCAGCCGGGCAACCTCGGCGGCACCGCCGTCCGCTACCTTCAACGGTTCAAGTACCCGGGTGCCATCTGGCCGGTGAACCCGCGGCGGCAGAGCGTCGCGGGTCTTGCGTGCTTCCCCAGGCCGCACGATCTGCCGGGTCCCGCCGACCTGGCGATCCTGGCGCTTTCCGCGGACTCCGTGGTGGACATGATCCGCGAGTGCGCCGAGGCCGGAATCAGGCACGGCATCGTATGGGCCGGCGGGTTCGCGGAAGTCGGCGGGAAGGGCATCGAGCGCCAACGGGCGCTCGCCGCCGCGTGCCGGGACACCGGGTTCAAGCTCTGCGGCCCCAACTGCATCGGCATCGTCGACACCCATCGCCCGATGACGGCCAGCTTCGCGTCGTCGCTCGTGGAGATGGACGAGTTGCTGCCCGGCAACATCAGCATGATCAGCCAGAGCGGCGGGATGGCCACCGTTGCGCAGGCGCTGGCCCAGCGGGCGGGTTTCGGGTTCCGGTACGTGATCAGCACCGGCAACGAGGCCGTGCTGACCACGGCGGACTTCATCCACGCGCTGGTCCTGGATCCAAAGACCAAGGTGATTGCCGCCTATCTGGAGGGGGTTGACGATGGATCGAAGTTCGTCGCCGCGTTGGAGGAGGCCCGCGCGGCGCGCAAGCCGCTCATCATCCTGAAGGGCGGCGCCACCGCGGCCAGCGCCCGCGCGGCGGTCGCCCACACCGGGGCGCTGGTCGGCGAAGACCGGGTGTGGGACGCCGTGTTTCGGGAATACGCCGCGATTCGGGTGCACTCGCAGGAGGAACTGCTGGACGTGGCCATGTTCCTGAGCGGCAATGATGCGGCAAGTCTGCCCGCGGGCAACGGCGTCGCGGCGCTGACGTTCGGCGGCGGGAGCGGGGTGCTGTCGGCGGACCAGGCCACGCAGTGCGGCCTCGCCACGCCGCCCTTCAGCCCTCAGTCAGTTGAACGGTTGCGGTCGCTGGTGACGCCCCTGGCCTCCATCGCCAACCCGATCGATCTGACGCCCGAGACCTACAATCAGCCGAGCTGGCTCGCGCTGCTGCCAGCGGCGCTGGACGTCGTGGCGGCCGACCCGAACATCCACACCCTGTTCTTTCAGTGTGCCGCGACGGCCCACCGCGCGCCGGAGATCATCGACGAGATCTGCGCGCTCCGGTGCCGGACGTCCAAGACGGTGTGCGTGGCCTGGCCATTGGCGCCCGCCGTCGCGCTGGAGCGGCTTCCCGCCGAAGGCATCTACCTCTTTCCCGAGATTGCGCGGGCCATCCGCGCCATCGGGCAGTCGGCCCGCTATCGCGCCAATCTCTCGCGGCCCCCGCGCGCTGCGACGCTCCCGGCTGCCGGATTCGACTGGGCCGCGTTCGTCGCCGATCCCGCCGCGGGAACGGTGATCAGCGAGCACCAATGCCACCGCCTGCTCGCCGCGGCCGGTCTCCCGACGGCGGCCGGCCGGCTCGCCCGGTCTCCCGAAGAGGCGATGCAGGCGGCGCGTGCGGTCGGCTATCCGGTGGCCGTGAAAGGCACGTCTGCGGCCGTGACCCATCGTGCCGCGGCCGGCTTGCTCGCGCTCGACGTGCGGTCAGACACCGAGGTGCGCGACGCCTTCCACGGGCTCGTCGCGCGGGCGCGGGAGGTCGGAGTGGAGCTGGAGGGCCTCTACGTCCAGCACATGGTGCAGGGCGGGCTGGAGCTGCTGGTGTCGGCGTTCCGGGATCCCGTGTTCGGGGTGATGGTCTCCTGCGGGGCGGGAGGCAACCTGACCGAGGTGATCGGCGACGTTACGCTGGAGCGGGCGCCCGTCGGCGGGGCGCTGGCGCTCCACATGCTGGAACGGCTTCGGATCGTGCAGCACGCCGCGCGCCGCGCGCCGGCCGTGGACCTGCGGCGGGCGGCTGAGTTCGTCGCGCAGTTCTCGCAATTGGCGATCACGGCGCCATGGCGCCGGTTTGTGCTCGAGGTGAATCCGATCAGGGTC
This sequence comes from bacterium, assembly GCA_035632615.1. Lineage (GTDB taxonomy): Bacteria > Sysuimicrobiota > Sysuimicrobiia > Sysuimicrobiales > Segetimicrobiaceae > JAJPIA01. Next base: position 35,373 of record DASQGM010000106.1, read on the forward strand.
AGTGCGGACGACGTCGTGGCGGTAGACGGGCTGTTGGTGGTGGAGGAACCGTAGGGGGGTGCACCATGAGACGGATGCTCGCCGCTTGGATGTTGATGGTCGTCTCGGCTTGGTTGGTTGGTGCTCCGGGTGCGCCGGCGGCGGCGCAGGACAAACCGCGCTCGGGGGGCGAGTTGGTGTATTCTGTGCTCGCCGCGCCCCCGTCGTTCGACGCGCATCAGGAGGCGACGTTTGCCGTCCTTCACACGACGGCGCCGTTCTACAGTCTGTTGGTGAAAATCGACCCGTTCAACTATCCGAAGGTCGTGCCCGACGTGGCGGAGTCGTGGGCCATTTCCCAGGACGGCCGGGTCTACACCTTCAAGCTCCGAGACGGGGTGAAGTTTCACGACGGCTCCGCCCTGACGTCCAGAGACGTCAAGGCGAGCCTGGATCACGTCATCTTCCCACCGCAGGGAGTGATCAGCCCGCGCAAGGCAGTCTACACGCAGGTGGACGCCGTCGAGGCACCCGACCCGAAGACCGTGCGGATCCGCCTGAAGCGGGCGCAGCCCGGGATGCTGACGTTCCTCGCATCGCCGTGGAACTACATCTACAAGGCGGATCTCCTCGGACAGGATCCGAACTGGTACAAGACCCACGTGATGGGGACGGGGCCGTTCCGCTTCTCTGAATTCGTGCCCGGGTCGTACATCACCGGCAAGAAGAACCCTGACTATTTCGTCAAGGGCATGCCGTACCTCGACAGCTTCCGGGCGCTGATCATCGTGGACGCCACCGCGCGGGTCGACGCGTTCCGCAGCGGGCGTGTCATGGCGGACTTCGTGGGGGCAACGCCGATCCGAGACCAGGCCGACCTCAAACAGGCGATGGGAAGCCACATTGTCATCCAGCGGAGCAGCTGGGCGTGTGACCTGCTCGTCGCGGTCAACCACGAGAAGAAGCCGTTCGACGACCCGAGGGTCCGGCGGGCGCTCAGCCTGGCGATCGACCGGTACACCGCCGCGCCGGTGGTCAACCAGTTCAGCGAGTTCGGCGCGGTGGCCGGCCTCAACCAGCCCGGCTCGGTGTTCGCGTTTACGAAGCCGGAGCTCGCGAAGATTCCGGGCTACGGGTACAACGTCGACAAGAACCGGGCCGACGCGCGGCAGCTGCTGAAGGAGGCCGGGGTGCCGGACGGGTTCTCGGTCGTGTACTCGAACCGCGGCATTACCGGCCCGGAGCGCGTCGGCGTGTTCCTCATCGACCAGTGGCGCAAGATCGGGCTCAACGTCACGCAGCGCGTCCTCGAGACGGCGCAGGAGTTTGCCGCGCTGCGGTCCGGCGACTTCACGATCGCCAGCGACTTCTCGTGCGATTTCGTCCAAGAGCCGGACCTCACGCTCACCAAGTACCTCTCCTCCGACAAGAGCCCCATCAACTACTCGCGGTACAGCGATCCGGTGCTCGACGATCTGTACAACCGCCAGAGCCAGGAGTCGGACGTGGACAAGCGAAGGCAGCTTGTGTGGGAGTTCGAGCGACGGGAGATGGGCGAGATGGCGCACCAGCCGGTGGTGCTCGCGCAGGTGCGGGCCGTCACGCTGTGGGACTACGTCAAGGGGTGGAAGGTGACTCCGTCCCACTACCTGAACCAGGACCTCTCGACCGTCTGGCTGGCCAAGTAACCGGCGGCCGGCCGTCTGCGGCACGCGGGGAGCCGATGCGTCTTGTGAGCACGGTCGCCCGGCTTGGTGCGGCGTCGGGCGCGCCCGCGCGTGTACGCCTGGCGGGCCCGGCCGGGCGATCCGGCCCGCGGTAGATGCCCGCGTACATCCTCACGCGGCTGCTCCTGATGGTGGCGCCGCTGCTCGGCGTCGCCACCATCGTGTTCGTTGTCCTTCGCCTGATCCCGGGGGACATCGTCCTGTTGCGCCTGGCGGGGGAGGGCGGAAGCGTCACCGAGGCCGTCCTCCGGGCGGAGCGGGCGCGTCTCGGGCTGTCCCAGCCCCTCTGGCAGCAGTACGCTGGGTGGATCTGGGGTCTCGTGCGCGGCGACCTCGGACTCTCGATGTGGACCGGGCGCCCGGTTGCCTACGAGATCTGGGTCAGGCTGAGGCTCAGCCTCGAGCTGACGCTCGTGGCCTCCGCGCTCGTCGCGGCGATCGCGATCCCCCTCGGGTCGCTGGCGGCGCTCCGCCGCGGCGGCTGGATCGACTACGTGCTGCGGGGGTTCGCGGTCGCCGGACTCTCCATGCCCGCGTTCTGGGTCGGGGTCCTGGTCCTGCTCTTCCTGCTCGTCTTGTTTCACTGGAGCCCCCCCGTCACGTTCACGCCGTTCTGGCAGAACCCCGTCGCGAACCTGAGCCTGATGGTCTGGCCGGCGTGCGTCGTCGCGTTCCGGAGCGTGGCGCTGTCGACGCGGATCATGCGGTCCGCGCTGCTCGACGTCCTGCACGAGGACTACGTGCGGACCGCCCGGGCCAAGGGCCTGCCCTGGGGCCGGATCGTGATGCAGCACGCCGTGCGCAACGCGTTGCTGCCGGTCATCACCATCGTGAGCCTGGAGGCCGCCGCGATTCTCGGCGGCCTCGTGGTGACGGAGCAGGTGTTCAACCTGAACGGCCTCGGCAAACTGCTGGTGGACGCGGTCACGCAGCGGGACTACACGCTGACCCAGGCGCTCATCATGCTGTCCGCGACGGCGTTCGTGCTGATGAACTTCTTCGTCGACCTGTGCTACGCATGGCTGGACCCACGGATCCGCTACCGGTGAGCGAAACCGGCGCCCCCCGTCTGGGCTCCACGACCGCGGCCGCCCGCCCGGCGCGGCGGGGGTCGCGCCTCGTCAGGCGGCATCTGTCGGGCGTGTTCGGGGCGACGGTCCTGCTGCTCATGGTCGTTGCGGCCGTCTTTGCCCGCTGGCTGGCGCCGTACGACCCGCTCGAGACCAACTACACGCTGCTCGTCCACCCGCCGACGCTCCAACATCTGTTGGGCACCGACCCGTTCGGGCGGGACGTGCTGAGCCGGCTGATCTACGGCGCCCGCACGGCGCTGCTGATCGGGCTGGTCTCGTCCGTGGTCAGCGCGACGCTCGGCCTGCTGGTCGGCGCGGCCAGCGCCTACTTCGGAGGGACGGCGGATCTCATCCTCGAGCGGGTGACCGACATGCTGTTGTGTTTTCCGTTGATCGTGCTGGCGCTGGCCGTCGTCGCGGTGCTCGGCCCCGGCACGGCTCAGGTCATCGCGGCCATCGTCGTCCCGATGGTTCCCCGTGCCACCCGGGTGGTGCGCTCGAGCGCGCTGGCGATCCGGCAGATGCCGTATGTCGAGAGTGCCCACGCGGCGGGGGCCAGCGATCTGCGGGTGATCCTCCGCCACCTCCTGCCGAACGTTGTGGCTCCGTACCTCATCCTGCTGACCGCTTTTCTCGCCGATGCGATCATCTTGGAGGCGAGCCTGAGTTTCCTCGGTCTGGGGGTCGTCGAGCCGACGCCCGCCTGGGGGCTTATGCTGCGCGACTTCGCGGGCCGCTACGCCGAATCGGCACCGTGGCTGCCGCTCGCGCCCGGTCTTGCGATCAGCCTGGCGGTGTTCGGCTCCAACCTCCTGGGGGATGCGGCGCGCGATGCCCTCGATCCTCGCCTCCGCGGCCGAGCGTAGACTGCGCCGGCGATCAGAGCGAGCAACCACGCGCGTCGGCCGCGAGGCATGACGCCTGGAGGAGTGACAATGAGACGCAGCACCGAACGGATGTTGACCACGCATACGGGCAGCCTGCCCCGCTCGGCCGATGTGCTGGCCATGCTCAAGCTGGCAGAAGCCGGGGCGCTGAAGGACCAGCGCGGCTTCCAGGCAAGGGTGCGCGCGGCCGTCGCAGAGGCGGTGCGAAAGCAGGTGGACGCCGGGATCGACATCGTCAACGACGGGGAGCAGGGGAAGCCCGGGTATTCGATCTACATCCGGGACCGCGTGACAGGGTTCGACGGGCAGAGCCGCGTGCCGACGGTGCACGCCGAGGCGCGTGATTTCCCGGAGTACATGGCCCGGGGCACCAGCGGCGCGACGTCGACTTTTCTGCGCCCATGCTGCAACGGCCCGATCGCCTGGAAGGACTTCGCGGCGGTCGAGCGGGATATCGCCAACGTGCAGGCGGCCGCAGCGAGTGCCGCGGTGGAGGACGTGTTCATGACCGCCGCCTCGCCCGGTGTGGCCTCGATTGCCTTCGTCAACGACTACTATCCCAGCCGCGAGCAATACCTCCAGGCGATCGTGCACGTGATGAAGGATGAGTACGATGCGATCTACCGGGCCGGGTTCGTGCTCCAGTTGGACTGTCCCGACCTGGCGATGAGCCGGCACAACCGGTACCCGGACATGAGCCTCGAGGACTTCCGCAAGATCGTGGCGCTGCACGTCGAGGCCCTCAACGAGGCGACGCGGGACATTCCCCCGGACCGGATGCGCCTCCACCTCTGCTGGGGAAACTACGAGGGACCGCACCACCTGGACGTCCCGCTCAAAGACATCGTCGACCTGGTGCTCCGGGCGAGGCCCGCGGGGCTCTCGTTCGAAGGCGCGAACCCGCGCCACGAGCACGAGTGGAAGATCTGGAAGGACGTCACGCTGCCGCCCGGCAAGGTCATCATTCCCGGCGTGATCGACACGACGACCAACTTCATCGAGCACCCGGAGCTCGTCGCGGAGCGGATCGTCCGGTACGCCGGCGTGGTCGGCAAGGAAAACGTGATCGCCGGGACCGACTGCGGCTTCGCCTCGTTTGCGGACGCGAGCGTGGTGGACGGCCGCATCGCGTGGGCGAAGCTCCGGGCGTTGGTGGAGGGGGCGCGCATCGCGAGCGACACGCTGTGGCGCCGCGGGGGAGCATGAACGTCCGGGAGAAGCCGATCCTCACCCTGCAGGAAGCGGTGCGGCGGTTCGTGCCGGACGGGCAGGAGTTGCTGCTCGGCGGGTTCGCGTTCAGCGATCCCACCGCGGTCGCCCACGAGATCATCCGCCAGGGCAGGCGCGGCCTGCGCGTGATCAAGAGTTCCGGCGGTGTGCTGGTGGATCAGCTGATCGGGGCGGGGTGCGCCGCCCAGTTGTTGTCGTGCCACATCTGGAATTCGGTCGGCCCGGTGCCCGCCCACTGTTTTCGCCGCGCGATCGAGCGGGAGCGCCCGGCGCCGATCGCGATCGAGGAGCTGAGTTACGGTGCGCTGTCCATGGCCCTGCTCGCGGGTGCATGCGACTTCCCGTTCATGCCCACGACGCCCCTGCAGGGCACGGGACATTTCACCGAGCGTACCTTCTGGCCGGACAAGCTCGGCGTCGTGCGATCGCCGTTCGGCGGAGAGCCGGTGACCGTCGTATCGCCGCTCAAGCCTGAGCTGGGCATTTTTCATGTTCACCGGGTGGATCGCGCCGGCAACGCGCAGGTGTTCGGCCCCCTTGGCGAGACGCGTTTCGCCATGGCGGCCTGCAGGCGGCTCGTGGTGGTCGCGGAGGAGCTCGTGGATGCGGATGTCATCCGCGGGCGTCCGGAGCTGACCGTCGCGCCGTCCTTCCTTGTCGACGCCGTCGTGATCGAGCCCTGGGCGGCCCACCCTTCCGACAGCTACGGGTACTACTACCGCGATCTGGCCCATCACGCGTTGTACGGTGAAATGTCGCGCACGGAAGATGGGTTCCAACGATATCTGGAGGAATGGGTGTTCGGGACCCAGACCCACTCCGGGTTCATCCGGACACTGGGGGACGCCCGGGTGCGGGAGCTCATGACGCGAAAGGAGCCGTGGTGGTAGGTGGACGCGTCGCGGTTTGAGCGGTTTCTCCTGACGGGCGCGCGGTGCATCCCCGACGCGACCGTGGTGTTCGTGGGTTTTCACTGGCCCATGCTGATGGCGCGTGTCGCCCGCCGGCTCCACGCTCCCGGAATCATCGTGGTGTACGAAAACGGCATCGTGGAGGACCATCTGACGGCGTTGCTCCCCACGTCGCCCTGTGATTTGGTGGCCGCCGAGGGGGCTCCGATGTGCGCCGGGTGCTTCGAGTCGCTCTACATGTGGCTTGGCGCCGGACGCGTGGAGATGACCGTGCTCGAGGCTCCGATTGTCGATCGTCACGGCAACGTGAATACCTCGGTCGTCGGAACGTACCACCGGCCGAAGGTCCGCCTCCCCGGGTCCGGAGGCGGCACCGAATTGGCCAGCCTGGGGCGTGGCCTGCTCCTTGTCAGCGCCAGCACGGACCGCCGGAGCTACCCGGAGCGGGTTGACTACGTGACCAGCCCGGGATACCTCGAGGGAGCGGACGACCGCGAACGTCTCGGGTACAAGCCGGGCAGCGGACCGCAGATCCTGGTCAACCCCCTCGGGATGTTCCGATTCGACGGCCGCGGGGAGATGTACACAGCCGCCCTCCACCCCCA
>DASQGM010000107.1:0-2199 GCA_035632615.1 bacterium
CCTCGGAGGCCGTCCCCCCGTTCACGGTGCGCGTGATCGTGTTGCTCCCCGTGAGCGCGTACTGCACCGTGTAGGCTGTCCCGGGGTTGACCGGGTTGTTCGTCGGGATGTTGAACGTCACCGACGGCGTCGCCCCTCCGCTGGCGGTGGATACGCCGCTGGCCCACTGCGCCTCTTCTTCGAACCGCTCCATCGCGTAGCGCGCGTTCTGCTGCACCTGCAGAAAGTTGTTGGTCAGTCGAGACGAGTGCGCCTGGGTCGCGAGCAGCCCATAGATGCCGCCAGCGGTGAGGGAAAAGACAGCCATCGCCACGATCATCTCGACGAGCGTGAAGCCGCGAATCGAGCGGTGGGGATCCGCGTGTCGGATCATTGCCCGACCACCGTCGTCAGCGTCGCCAGCGGCGTCGCGTTGGCGCCTAGGTACACGTTCGCCGTGACCGTCTGAAAGTTCATCGTGGCGTTGGTGGTGACGGTCGTCTGGAGCTGGTACGGGGTGCCGGCGACGGCCGCGCGGGCCTGCGCGGAGACCGGGTACCCGCCGGTGGCGGCCGCCTGCGCCCGCACCTGCTCCAGGGCCTGCCGCGCAAAGTTCGCCGCCGCGGTCTGCTGGTTGGTCAGCGACGTCTGCCCCATGCTCCAGTCGAAGCCGGACATCAGCGGGATGAGGACCAGGGCGAGAATGGCCAGCGACACCATCACCTCGACCAGGGTGAACCCGCCCTCGGCGCGGACGGCGCGATGCTGCGGGGCCGCCCTCCGTGCGCGCAACGAAACGTTCGCTCGAGTGTCTGCCGATCTCGGAATCCAGCCTCTCACGCCGTATCCACCTCGCCCGCAGTCTCGTCGATACGCGCGGCCGCCGCCTGCGTTTCGCCGCGCAGCACGGTCGGCATCGTCTTTGCCAGCACGATCAGATCCAACCAGAGGGACCAGTTGTTCACATACCAGCGATCGAGCCGCGTCCGCTCCCGGAACGGCAGCGCGTTCTTGCCGCTGACCTGCCACAGCCCGGTCAGTCCCGGACGGACATCAAGCATACCATCCTCGTTCACGAGCGTCATCTCCCGAGGCAGGTACGGCCGCGGTCCGACGAGACTCATGTCGCCCCGCAATACGTTCAGCAATTGGGGGAGTTCGTCGAGCCCGTACCGGCGCAGCACGCGACCGACCGGCGTCACGCGGGGATCGTCCCCCCGGAGCTTCCGGTAGCGGGCCCACTCGGCCGCGGCCCCCCCGTGCCGGGCCAAGTGAGCCTCGAGCCGCCGGTCCGCGTCCGCGTACATGGTCCGCAGTTTGTAGCACGCGAACCGCCCCTGGCCCTTGCCGACCCTGGGCTCGACGTGAAACACCGGTCCTCTGGAGCCGATCCGGATCGCCGCCGCGGCCGCAGCCACGACGGGCAGGCACAGCGCGGCGAGCACGGCCCCAACACCCAGATCAAACAGCCGCTTCACGGCAAGGTTCCAAGGCTTCAAGAGGTTGTTGGGCACCCGGAGCAGCAGGGCGCGGTCCTCGACAAATCCCAGGACCTCGACCCCCAGCACCGGCACCTCCCAGAGATCGGGCGCGATCAGGACGTTCTCCGCGACCGGGCGAACGCGCTCGACCAGCGTCAGGAGCTCCGCCCGCCCCAACCCCGACGTGGTGACGATGATCTCTCGGGCGTCGAGCGCGACCGCGCGGCGCGGGACCGCGGCGGGGTCGGTGAGGACCTCAACGACTTCGTACCCGAGCGTCTTGTGCCGACGCAGCGCCGCCAGGACGGCGTCCGCTACGGGGCCGCTCCCGAGGAGCAACGCCCGTTTGCGCCAGGGCCCGAGTGCGACCAGCGCTTCCTTCGTCGCCAGGCGGAGCAGCGGCAAGGCGACGAGAAGCCCCGCCCACGCCAGCACCACCACCGGCCGCGACATGTCGTCGCTAATCTTGGCGGCGGACAGCACCGCGAGGATGACGAGCCCGCTCGCAGACGCGCCGAGGAGGCACCGCCGGGCTTCTTCCCAGTACGGGTCCCGGCGCGTGTACAGCCCGGCGTATGCCAGGCAGCCGAGGTACGCGACCGGGACCCACCAGAGGGCAAGATAGTGCACGAGCGGGTACGTCGGGCGGGCAAACGCCGGCGAGATCACGGGGAGGATCTCGGCGCGCACCGCCACTGCGACGGCGAGCGCCAGCGCGAGCGCGGCGAGGTCGCAAGCG
>DASQGM010000108.1:0-2130 GCA_035632615.1 bacterium
TACTTGGAGACCGCCGGGGCCGCGTCGATCGTGGGGCGCGTCGCCGCGACGCCGCTGGTGACGCCGCCCGGCACGCAGGTCGTGTACAGCGACTTGGGGTTCATCCTCCTGGGGGAGGTCGCGCGGAGGACGCTTGGTGCGCCCCTCGACGCGTCCGCGCGCGCGCGCCTGTTCGTCCCGCTCCGCATGTCGGACACCGGATACCTCCCGATGCCGGCGCTGCGAGACCGAATCGCGCCGACCGAGGATGGCACCGCGATCGAGCAGGAGATGACCGGCGACGCGGGCCGCCGGCACACGTGGCGGAAGACGCTGATCTGGGGCGAGGTCCACGACAGCAACGCGCACGCCATGGGCGGGATCTCAGGCCACGCCGGATTGTTCGGCACCGCCGATGATCTGGTCGCCTGCGCCCGGATGTGGCTCGCGGAGGGCCGCGGTCCGGGCGGGCCGGTGCTGACCCCGGGGATGGTCCGGGAGGCCACGACGCCCCAGACGTCCGGTGAGCCGGTGCGTGGACTGGGATGGGCGCTAACCGGAACCCAGGGTTGGTGGGGCGACGGCCTGTCACCACGGGCCTACGGCCACACGGGCTTCACCGGCACCGCGCTCGTCATCGATCCCGAGCACGACCTCGCGATCGCGCTGCTCGCCAACGCGGTCCACCTCGGCCGCGACCGGACCGGCGTTCTCGCGCTGCGTCCTCGCATCGCCGAGGCGATCGGACGGGCCCTGCTGCCGCCCGGAGCGTGACGCGCCCGACCGCCGGTCGCCCCGTCGTGGCGGGCCGCGCCGTTCCCGAAGCGGCCCGGGCTGCCGCGAGAGGACCTGTCTTCGGCCCTCCCGAACTCGAGGTCAACCATGGAGTACTTCCTCGGGGTTGACGGCGGCGCGTCCAGCACGATCTGCGCCGTCTGCTCAGGCGACGGCGTAGTCCTCGGCATCGGCCACGGCGGTGCCAGCAACCATATCCTCGCCCCGGGCGGACGCGAGCGCGCACGCCGCGCGGTCGGAGCCGCGCTCGAGACCGCGCTCCGCGCCGCGGACCTCGGGCCCGTCGAGTTTCGCGCGGCGGAGTTCGGCATGACCGGCATCAACGCCGGCACCGACCGAGCGCGCGCGTTCACGGAGGTCGTCGGCGAGGTGCTTCGCGCGCAGACCGCGCGGGTCGACAACGACGCCTCGATCGCGCTCGCCGGGGCGCTCGCGTGCGGTCCCGGCGTGATGGTGATCGCCGGGACCGGATCGGTGGCGCTCGGCCTGGATCCGGCGGGCCGGGAGGCCCGGGTCGGCGGCTGGGGCTACATCTTCGGCGACGACGGAAGCGCCTTTGCCATCGGCCGCGCGGGCGTCCACGCTGCGCTGCACGCCCGCGACGGGAGCGGCCCCGGGACGGCGCTGGTCGATCGGATCCCGCCTGCGATCGGCATGGACGTCGACGCGATTCCGATGGCGTTCTACGAAGGCCGGCTGGACCGGGCGCAGGTCGCGCGCCTGTCGCGCGTCGTCACCGTCGCCGCGGCCGCCGGCGACGGGGTCGCCCGCCGGCTCGTCGAGCGCGCGGCCGCTTCGCTCGCGGATCTCGTCGCTGCGGTCATCCGCCGGTTGACGTGGCCCGAGGGGGCCACGCCGGTAGCCCCGGTCGGCGGGGTGTTCGACGCCGGCCCCGTCGTGCTCAAGCCGATGCGCCTGGCGCTCGCGGCTACAGCCCCGGGTGCGGTGCTCGTGCCTCCCCGCTACGAGCCCGCGGCGGGCGCGCTGCTGCTCGCCCTGCGCGCGGCCGGTGTGGCGCACACCCCCGAACGCCTGGCGCTCCTCGCCGCCACGTGGCAGATGCGCGCCGCCGAGCGCGCGACGCCATGAGCGCCGAGTGCCTCGACCGGCTCCGCGGGCGGCTGATCGTCTCCTGCCAGGCGCTTCCCGACAGCCCGCTGCGTGACCCCGCGATCATCGCCGCGCTTGCCCGATGTGCCGTGCGCGGCGGGGCGTCAGGCGTCCGCATCGACGGCCCGGACGACGTCGCCGCGGTCCGCGGGGCCGTCGACGTGCCGATCGTCGGCCTGTACAAGATCCGAGACCGTGCGCCCGTGTACATCACACCGACGTTCGAGGAGGCGCGCGCCGTCGCGC
>DASQGM010000109.1:0-5555 GCA_035632615.1 bacterium
CCACGCCGAGCACGGGCAAGTTGTCCGCCTCGGTCGCCCGACTCGTGAACACGATGTCTGCGGGCCGCGCGCCGATCAGGCTCGCGACCTGCACCCGCGCGGCATCGACCCCGGCCCTCGCCTCCTGCCCGAACTCGTGCAGGCTACTCGCGTTCCCGGGCCGCTCGGAGAAGTACGGCAGCATCGCCGCCAGCACGCGGGCGTCCACCGCCGTGGTGGCCGCATGATCCAGGTAGACCCGCATCGCTCAACCCCTCTCCGTCCGTGTTCGGCGCGCGCCGGCCGCGTCGGCACGCCACGCTCTCGCGGCCGCAACACAACAAAAAACCCCTCGCCAACTCCGAGGGGGATTCCTCCCTCTTATCTGCCGGAATTGGATCTTCCGCAGGAGTTGGCACCACGCCAAGTGGAAGCCTGGCAGGCTGCCGGGTGTCATCGGGCCTGTCCCTCGACCGCTCTCGATAAGAGTTGCTATGCAGTTGTCAACTGAAGCGCACGTTAGCATAGTGGTCGCACCGATGTCAAGGCGATGTAACGGCCACCAGGCGCGCCCCGAACGTCGGGCGCGAGGAAGTCCACCGTATGCACGCCGAAGCGTGCCCGGACGGGAACGGGACGAGCTCACGCCTCGATGGGAGATGATCGGGCCATGATGGAGACTCGGATCGACGACGGGGACCGCGGACGCGCGTGGTCTCGGCGCGCGCTCCTGGCGCACGCGCCCCGCGTGGCGGTCGGTGCGCTCGCCCTCGCGCGCGCGGCGGGCCTGTCGCCCGTCGGCGCGGACGCCGCGGCGCCGCCCACGTCGAGCGCGCTGCGTCGCGTCGCGATCCTGAAATCGCCGCAGGGGTTCGCCGGGCAATGCGCCTTCATGTCGGTCGGCGGAAAGTCCGTGCTGGTGATGGCGAACAACGAGAGCGACTACATGAATCAGATCTCGATCGACGCGACCGCCCCCGCCGCGCCGCTCCTGCTCGCCGAGAGCGCCGCGTTCCAGTACTGCTGGGGCGTCGGGGCCGCCGGATCGCTCCTCGCGTTCGTGTCGTCGGCGAGCGCGCGGGTCGGCGTGTACAACCCCACGACGCTGGCCCAAACCTGGGAGCGATCCGTTCCGGCGCAGGCCCACGCGGTGGCGACGGACGGGAACAACGTCTTCCTGGCGCAGGAGGGCGCCGACAGCTTTCTGGTGTTGCGCGGGACGACCGGGGCGACGCTCGGCACCGCCGCGCTGCGCGGCGGGACGTTCGGCAAGATCTACGGCACGGTCTACGCGGCGGGGCACGCGTACGTGGCCGATCCGAGGCTCGGGGTGGTCATCTTCGACGTGTCCACGCCGTCGGCCCCAGCCTACGTCACGAGGTTCGGTCCGGGCACGAGCAACATCGCGGTAAACAAGACACGGGTGTGGGTCGTGCCGGACCCCACGCCGAGCGGCAGCTCGCTGCAATGCTGGGACGTCAGCGCGCCGGCGTCGCCGCGCCAGATCGGCACCGCCACCGTGCCGCCGAGGCAGGACAACGGCACGACGATCCAACCGACGCTGTTCGTGCCGGCGTCGAACGCCGCGGGGACGAGACTGTACGTGGTGTTCAAGGAACTGACCAACGGCGGTGGCCGCAACCTCTGGAACACGACCGGTTTCTACGTGTTCGACGTGTCCGGCCCCGCGCCGAGGTACGTGAACCGCTTCGCGTACCAGTTCCCGAACGGCGCCTATCCCGACGCGTTGGGCATCGCCGTCGACGCCGCCGGCAGCACCGTGGCGTTGACCAACTACGACTACGGCCTCGAGCTCTGGCAGGCCTCAGGTGACGCGTGGCGCCTGGCGAGCCTGGTGCCCACCGTCGGAGAGTGCCGGGATGTGTACGTGGACGCCTCGGGCAACCAGATCGCGCTCGGCCGGTGGATCGTGACGAGCAAGACGGCGACCGGACAGGTGTCGTACTACAACGAGATGGGCTTCTTGTTCGAAGGATGGCGCCCGTACGTGCGGGGCACGATCCTGGTGATGGACTCCAACACGGGGAACGGCTTCCCGCGCGTGTACTCGAGCGTGAACGGTCAACTGACCAAGCTGGGGCAGGCTGCCCTCGGCGGCGGGCAGGTGACCGACGTCGCGTACGACGGCGCGGACTACGTCTACGCGTGCAGCAAAAGCAGCGGCCTCACGTCCGGACGCGTGTCGCCGTCGAGCCCGACGAACGTCGCGCAGCTGGGAGCCCTGGCGATCGGGGCGGAGCGAATCACGTTGAACGGCAGGAGCGAGGCCTGGGTCGTCGGTCCGACGCTCGGTGTGGCGCGCGTGGACGTCGGCAATCCCTCGGCGATGGCGATGGCGTTCCACGACACCGAGGCGTTCACCGAGAACGGCATGTGTGGCATCTGCGTCGCCGCGGGCCGGGTCTACGCGGCGTGCGGCAGCACCGGCGTTCGCATCTACAACCCGCACGCGCTCAGGAGAACCGGGGCGATCACGACGGACCCGTATTCGGGCAAGATCTTCGCCACCTGGGTCGAGCCGTACACCAGTCCTGCCACGCAGAAGACCTATCTCGTCGTGTGCCACTACGGGGACGGCTTGTCGTACAATCCGCCGGAGGGGATCCGCATCTACAGCCTGGCGAACCCGGACGCACCGGCGCTCGTGGTGGCGTACCCCGCGTCCGGCGATGCGAACTTCCGCTGCCGGGTCGCGAACGGCCAGCTCTACCGTTGCGCGCTGTGGGGCGTGGAACAGCTCGCCGTCAACGGGCTCTAGGCCGCGCCGCGCATCGTCGACCGGACCCGCGCGGGCGCGCGGGACGTACGGATTCGGTGACGCGGTCAGCCGGGGAGAAGATCGCAGAAGCGCCAGGCGTCGCGCTGCACGACCTCCCCGCGGACGACGCGCACCGGCTGGCGAAACAGCGGGCCGTCCGAGACGAACGTGTGGAACTCTCCGTTCTCGCCACACGGATCGATGGCCGCGGGCAGGTTCGCGAGCAGCGCGTGATCGAAGGCCCGGCCGGCGAACGACGGGGCGAGCACCCGCGTGTCGACGCACGTCAGGATGGCCTGGAAACCCTCGTCGATGAACCGGCGGGCCAGCGCCTGCGTGTCGCGGTGCCAGATGGGGAAAATTGGCGTCATCCCCGTCCCAGCCAGCCAGCGCTCCCGATAGTCGCGCACGTCGTCCAGGAACAGGTCGCCGAACGCGATCGTCCGGACGCCGGCGTCCAGGTGCCGCGCCAGCGCCCGCTCCATGCAGGCTTCGTACGCCGCGTTGGTCGCCTGTTGGGGGATGACGACGACGTCCAGGGGGAACCCGAGCGCGTCAGCCTGCCGGCGGATCACCTCCAGACGCACGCCGTGCATGCTCACGCGATCGAAGCCCGCGGTGACCGTCGTCAGCAGCGCGACCACCGTCCGTGTCTCGTCGGCCAGCAGCGCGTCCAACGCGAGGCAGCTGTCCTTGCCGCCGCTCCAGGAGTGAAGCACGGGCTCGCCTGCAGTCACTGCCGCCGCGTGGCCCATGTCCGTCGAGAGTTTCTCCCACTGCAGCGAGAGACGGATCTCGCCCGCACGTTCCCGGACGACGCCGGGGTCGTACCACGCCGCGGAGACCAGCGGGCGCTCCACATATCAATGGAAGATGTTCAGGAGATTCGGCGGCAGCCCCGGAAGTTGGGGCAGCTGCGGCAGTTGGGGCTGCTGAGACGGCTGGGGCGCCGATGTCGGCTGGGACTGATTCCGGATCAACTCGGGGGTACCGGCGAGCGAGAACTTGGGATCGTCGAAGATGCCCTGCAACCGAAACGGCACCCGCACGCCGGTCGTGCCTGCAGCTCCTGGAAGCGCCTGCCCGAGCCCTTTCCCCGCCAGCGAGAGCGCCAGCCCCAGCGCCGATCCTCCGGACGCTTGGCTGTTGACCACGCCCGTGCCCGTGTAGTCCAGCGTCCTGTCGAAGCCGAAGCTCCCGTGCGCAGTACCGCTGAGCGCGTCGGCGTCGAGCCGGAGCGCATTGCTGTATCCGCGCTCCGCGGCGATCCGGAGGTCTCCCCCGATGGACCGAAACGACGTCACCCCGGAGGATGTGCCGGGCTGCAACGACTGGGCCATCCGGGCCAAGCCGCCGAGGCGTCCCCCAAGGTCCAACCCGGGAAACGATCCGTCGCGCACCGCGAAGATCCCGTTGGCCGTCAACGCCGCCAGGGGGTCGCGTGCGAGCGCGGTCGCCAGGCTGAACGCCGCCTCCAACGCGCCGGTGATCCGCTGCGGTCCAGGGGATACGGCGCTGACCAGCGCCGCCACGTTCACCCCTCGCGCCTGCGCGGTCGCGGCGACCGGGAGCTCGGGGCTGGCGTAGTTCAGGGCGGCCGCGCCCTGCACCGACCCGCCGTAGGCCGACAGCCCGTAGGGATCCACGCGCAGCCGGCTCCCCGCAACACTCAGCCGGCCGTGGACCTGGGTCACCGTCAGCGGAGGGACGGTGAGCCTGCCCACGGCGAAGGTGCCCCCGCCCGCGAGCGCCGCCCTCGGGTCTCGCCCCAGGGCGGTCGTCAGCCTCACGTCGGCGTCCAGCGACCCGGCGACCCCCGTGTGGGGCGCCAGGGCCGTGAGCACCCTCGCCAGGTCCATCCCATGCCCCCGCGCCGTCACGAGGGCTGGCGCGCCGGCCGCGGCGTAGTCCACCGCGGCGGTGCCTTGGACGGTGCCGCCGTAGGCTGAGAGCGCGTAGGAATCGACCGCGACGCGGTCCGTGTACACGCTCAGCCGACCGCGCACTTGCGCAGCCGCGAACGGGGAGAACGCCAACCGGTTTACGGTGACGTCTCCGCGTGCCAGCAGGCGCCGCGGCCCCGGCGCCTGCGCGACGGTCGCGGCAGACCCGCTGCTCATCAGTCGCTGCAACCGGTTCACGTCCAGGTCGGGGAGCTTGAGGGTAAACGTCACCGACAACGGGTCGAAGGCGGCCACCGTCGCGCTGCCGCTCACGCGGAGGGTGTCGAGCGACGCGGCGAACGTGCTCTGGGCCGTGCCGCCCTTGATGAGGACCTCTCCGCTCTGGAACTGCAGGGGCTTCAGGAGCGCGGAGACATCCAGCCTCGCGCCCTTCAGGCCCACGACGACCTGGAACCGATGGGACCAGTCCGGCGCGCTCGGATCGAACGACGTGACCCGCGCGTTGACCCCGCTCAGCGCGAACGCCTGGATCGCGCGCCCGCGCCGCGGGTCGATCGCCGCCGATGTGAACGACAGGTCCGTCACGGAGACCCGGTCGACGCGGCCGAGGACGAACAGCGAGCCTCCCCCCGGCCCCGCGGCCGTGCGCGTCGGCGGGGCCGGCAGATCGAGGTTGGTCCGGCCGCGTGCGCCGCTGATCAGGGCGACGCGGATCCCGCTCAGCGAAACGCCCGTCACCTCGATCCGCCGCGACAGCAGCGCCGGAAGCGCGACCCCAAGATCGACGGACTTCACGGCGAGCGCGTCGCCCTCGGGAAATCCCTTCGGGTTTTTCAGCCGCAGGTTCGCGGCGTGGATGTGCAGCGTGGGAAGGACGTAGAGCCGGAGCCCAT